>NZ_VPED01000009.1:0-107774 GCF_013417335.1 Acinetobacter sp. YH16031 | reverse complement strand
AACATTCCAGTCGATGCCTTCGCCCTCGGGTAAATCTTTGGGTAAATTAAACAGATTGGACCGAATCAGGCAGTCTTCAACATGACGGACAATTCTTGAGGCTGTGGGCTCTGAAACCCCGTAACTCTTCGCAACGTGAAATAAGGTTCGGTATTCCCGCTTTCCTCGGTAACAAATTCAAGAATAGAACGGCAATGACCATCAAGTTTTAGTATATAAAATGAGAAAAGACCAAATATTTTTTTATTACGCAATTCGAATTGGTAAATTTTTGTACAAAAGAACTGATGTAGAAAAAATATTTATAGGTAGTATTATTTTTATTAATATTATATTTATTTTCTCTTAAATTATTGAATTTAAAATTTAAAATTTTATTAAATTAAAATTAACAAAAGGATTAGATTAGCTAAACTTTATAACATTATTAATACTTTTCCTTCATTATTTGAAACTAAAAAATTAAATGAGTGTACTATATTTAGTAAAAACGTGATTAAGGTGAAGCATTTAATGTCTATTTCTCCCTTATCTAAGGCTGTCTATACATCCTTAGTTGGATTGCTATTGGCAAATACAACTACTCAGGCCGCTGATGCATTTAGTGCAGAAAGTCCGTGGATGTTGGGTGACTGGAATGGTCAACGTATCCAGCTTCAAGAACAGGGCTATGATTTTAGCTTTGGATATACAGGTGAAATGGCGACTTTACTTGACGCGAAACGCTCAAATAGCCATGGCACAGAATATACCGGTCAGTTAAACCTGGGTGCTCATCTGGATCTGGAAAAAATTGCCGGCTGGAAGGACACTGAAGCACAAGTTACGGTGACTCATCGTGATGGCCGTAATCTTTCGAATACTTCTGATGCGCTTACAGGACATTTAAGTTCAGTTCAGGAAGTATGGGGCCGCGGTCAAACCTGGCGTCTAACAGATTTCTGGATCAAGAAACAATTCCTGGATCAAAAACTGGATGTCAAAGTCGGACGTTTTGGTGAAGGTGAAGACTTTAACAGTTTCGATTGTGATTTCCAGAATCTGGCATTGTGTGGTTCACAAGTGGGTAACTGGGTAGGAGATCAATGGTATAACTGGCCAGTTTCTCAATGGGCTGCGCGGGTTAAATATAACGTTACCCCGGAAGTTTATACTCAGGTAGGGGTTTATGAATACAACCCTGAGAATCTGGAGCGCGGCAAAGGCTTTAACCTGAGCACAGACGGCTCTAAAGGCGCGATCATTCCTGCAGAAGTGGTGTGGACACCGAAACTGGGTGAACAAAAACTGCCAGGTGAATACCGTGCTGGTTATTACTACAGTACCGCTGATGTAGATGTCATTGATACAAATTCAGATGCTAAAGGTCATCATCACGGGGGCTGGATCGTAGCGAAACAACAAATCACTGCACATCCTGGGGATACTTCTCGTGGTTTAAGTGGTTTTGTGAACGTCACTGTTCATGACTCTAAAACCAACCAAGTTAGTGATATGCAAAATGTCGGTCTTGTCTACAAAGGTGCGATGAATGCCCGCCCACAGGATGAAATCGCTTTGGGTGTTGCCCGTATCAATATGAACAATGATGTATTGGGTAACCGTAGTGAAGAAGTCGATGCGGAAATCTATTACGGCATTCATGCAACTAACTGGCTAACCATCCGTCCAAACCTGCAATATGTCCATCATGTCGGCGCATATAAAGACGGTGAAAATGTCTGGGTAGGCGGAATCAAGTTTAATACGTCGTTCTAATCGGAGTTTTTAGTTGCAAATACACAATTGATTCTTCCATTACTTTGGGGCATTGATGAACTGATACTCCAAGTATTCATGTATTTATAACTAAGAACTTAACAATATGGTGTCTATGCCGCTTAAGTGCTTAGACGTTCAAGAAATCAAAAAAAAGGTGTTCAATATGAATACTTCGTCTTCAGGTTCAGTACTGAAAACGATTCTGGCAGCTATTGCTGCCATTTTCGGTTTGGTTCTGCTATTTGGAGGAATATATCTGGCAACACTTGGTGGGTCTTGGTACTACATCATTGCCGGTCTGTTCTTCCTGGCGACAGCCGTGTTATTACAAAAACGTAAAAGCACAGCCCTTATTGTTTATGCAGTATTGGTCCTTGGTACAGTGGTATGGGGTCTTTGGGAAGTGGGTTCAGACTTCTTTGCACTGGCACCACGTCTAGATATTTTAGGCCTATTCGGTCTGGCCCTGCTGATTCCTGCAGTGACTCGTGGTTTTGGTGACAGCAAAGCGGCAAAAATGGCGCTGACTGGCTCGCTGGCAATTACGATTGCTGTCATGATTTATTCTGTATTTAATGATCCGCAAGAAATCCGTGGCGAATTAAAATCACAGCAACCTGCAGTCCATCAAGCCATTCCGGGTATTGCCGATGAAGACTGGCCTGCTTATGGTCGTACTCAGTCAGGTTTACGTTATTCTCCATTAAAACAGATCAATTCTGAAAATGTAAAAGATCTTGAACTGGCTTGGGAATTCCGTACTGGCGATACTAAAACAGATAAAGACTCTGGTGAAACGACCAATCAGGTGACTCCAATTAAAGTGGGGAACAACCTGTTCATGTGTTCAACTCACCAATATCTGATTGCACTTGATCCTGCGACTGGTAAGGAGAAATGGCGCTTCGATCCTAAACTGAAAGCAGACAATACCTTCCAGCATTTAACTTGTCGTGGCGTATCTTATTATGATGCGAACAATACTGCAGGTTTTGAAAGCAGTCTGGCTGCACGCTCAACAACTTCTGCTGAATGTCCTCAAAAAGTGATCTTACCGGTCAATGATGGACGTCTGGTAGCAGTGAATGCGACTACAGGTAAAGTATGTTCTGACTTTGGTAACAATGGTGAAGTTGATCTGCAAAAAGACATGCCATTCCCATATCCAGGCGGTTATAATCCGACTTCACCTCCAGTGATTACAGGTACAACCATTATCATCGCGGGTTCAACGACGGATAACTACTCAACTGAAGAACCTTCAGGTGTGATCCGTGGTTATGACGTAAATACCGGTGAATTATTATGGGTATTTGATACTGGCGCAGAAGATCCAAACGCGATTCCAGCTCCAGGACAAAAATTTGTAAACAATTCGCCAAACGCATGGGCACCATTGGCTTATGATGCACAGTTGGATATTGTCTATGTACCAACAGGTGTAGGTACACCGGATATCTACGGTGGTCACCGTACTGAGCTAGATGAGCGTTATGCAAACTCTATGCTGGCGATTAATGCGTCTACCGGTAAGTTGATTTGGAACTTCCAGACTACTCACCACGACTTGTGGGATATGGATGTACCCGCTCAACCGACATTGACTGATATCAAAGACAAAAACGGGAAAATGGTTCCAGCGATCTATGTGCTGACCAAAACCGGTAATGCCTTTGTATTAGACCGTCGTACAGGTGAAGCGATCGTTCCGATTACTGAAAAACCAGTACCTCAGTCAGTAAAACGCGGTCCGCAAACTAAGGGCGAGTGGTATTCAAAAACTCAACCATTCTCTGACTTTAACCTGGCACCTAAAGATAGATTGACTGATAAAGACATGTGGGGTGCCACTATGTTTGACCAGTTGATGTGTCGTGTATCGTTCAAGAAATTAAACTATGACGGTATTTATACACCTCCATCTGAAAATGGTACGTTGGTGTTCCCGGGTAACCTCGGTGTATTCGAATGGGGCGGTATGTCAGTCAACCCAGACCGTCAAATCGCATTGACCAATCCAATTGGTTTGCCATTCGTGACTCGCTTGATTCCTGCTGATCCTAACCGTGAGCAAACTGCCAAAGGTGCAGGCACAGAAGCGGGCGTACAACCCATGTATGGCGTGCCTTATGGTGTTGAAATCAGTGCCTTCCTGTCTCCATTCGGCTTGCCATGTAAGCAACCTGCATGGGGTTATGTGGCTGGTGTTGACCTGACCAATCATGAAATCGCTTGGAAACGTCGTATCGGTACGATTCGTGACAGTATGCCGGGCATTCCATTGCCTCCATTTAAAATGGGTGTACCAATGTTAGGTGGTCCAATCTCGACTGCAGGTAATGTGATGTTTGTCGGTGCAACTCAAGACAATTACATCCGTGCGATCAATGTAACTAATGGTGATGAGCTGTGGAAAGGTCGTCTGCCTGCAGGTGGTCAAGCGACGCCAATGACTTATGAAGCCAATGGTAAGCAGTACGTTGTGATTATGGCGGGTGGTCACGGTTCCTTCGGTACCAAAATGGGTGATTCTTTGGTTGCCTATGCACTACCTGACAATAAATAATGAAGTTTTATAGTTAAGTAAAAAAGCCTGATTCGTCAGGCTTTTTTATGCAAAATACAGGCTGTTATGACAATAAAGCTTGATTAGAAAATGATGGACCTTTAGCTCGGCTTTCCTGCAAGTATTCAGTTTGATCTTATGCAGGTGCTGAGTCTTCGAAAATTAATAAGACACTTTTAAAACTTTTGAACTCCCATGGCATGAGTAAATGCCAGATATCAGGAATATTAGCTATGCACCTTCATACCACGCGGTTGCCGATGAAATCGACTTTATCCTGTCTGATTGCTTGTATCAGTCAAGGAATTTATGCGGAAGAACCGGTTACAGAGGTACAGCGACTGGCTCCCATTGTGGTTGAAGCAACCCGTACAGATCGTGCCATTCTGGAAACACCGGCATCTACCTATTATCTGAATCAGGAACAACAGAATAGCCTGAATGTAAATCTGTCTGAAACCTTAAAAGGTGTACCAGGTTTACAGCTGAATAACCGCGAAAATTATGCTCAGGATTTACAGATCTCAATGCGGGGCTTCGGTGCACGTTCGACTTTCGGTGTGCGAGGAGTACGTTTATATGTAGACGGTATTCCTGCGACTATGCCGGATGGGCAGGGGCAAACCTCGAATATTGACCTGAATAGCTTGGATCATATTGAAGTGCTGAGTGGGCCATTTTCTTCGCTATATGGTAATTCTTCTGGCGGAACCATCCTGACACAAAGCCGTGAAGGGCAGGGACCTGATTCAGTCACTTTGGGATATTCGGGTGGCAGTCAGAATAAAGGCCAAACGAACCTGGTGCTACAAGGTGGTTCAGAAAATGCTTCTGAACCAAGCTATATCATCAGTTCATCTTATTTTGATACCGATGGTTTCCGTGATCATAGTGGTGCACATAAAGTACTGAACAATGCCAAGCTGACTTGGGATCTGGACGATGGCTCTAAAATTAACTGGGTCAATAACTATGTCAAAATTGCAGCAGATGATCCAGGTGGTTTAGAAAAAAAGGATTGGAAAGCTAATCCGAAACAAGTTGTTGATAATGTACGTGATTACAATGCTCGAAAAGAAATTGAGCAGTTTCAGACCGGTCTGACTTGGAACAAACCAATTGGTGATCAGCAAGAACTATATGGTATGGCATATTGGGGGCAGCGTGAAGTTACTCAATATCAATCAATTAAAAATGTTGCTCAAAATAAACCTCAACAAGCTGGTGGTGTCATTGATTTTGATCGTCAGTTTTATGGCGCAGACCTGCGCTGGACAGGTAAAGATATTTTTCCTAATACCAAACTGATTGCTGGTGTTGCAATTGATGGCATGACTGAAGATCGTAAAGGATATAAAAACTTCGTTGGTAGCACTTTAGGGGTTAAAGGTGAGCTTCGTAGAGATGAAGATAATACTTTGTGGAGTGCAGACCCTTATTTACAAGCTTCTTATAACTTTGTACCTGATTTAACGCTGGATACTGGATTGCGTTATAGCAATGTACATTTTAAAACTGAAGATCATTATATTGTAGGTGAAAATAAAGATAACTCAGGTAAAACTACTTATGAGAAACTTTTACCTTCAGTTGCTTTAAGCTGGAAAATTATCCCTAAGTTAATGGCTTATACAAGCTATGCACAAGGTTTTGAAACACCGACCTTTACTGAAATGGCTTACCCAGCAAATGACACTAATGAAACCTTTGGTTTAAAAGCTGCTGAAAGCGAAACTTATGAGCTAGGATTAAAATCTGCTAATCGCTTTGGTGATATGACCTTAGCAGCATTTCAGACTCAAACCAAAAATGACATTGTTTCTGCGGGAAGTGATGGCGGGCGCTCAACGTTTCGTAATGCAGATAAAACTCTAAGAAAAGGATTAGAGCTATCTTGGAGTAAAGACCTCTGGCGAGATCTGACAGCTCAAGCCAGCTATAGCTATATTGATGCAACTTTTGATGCAGATATTCCAGAGCTTTTTGATGAGGAAGGAGAAGTTGCAGTATCTAGAGTTGCCGCAGGAAACTATATTCCCGGGATTGCTAAAAATCAGGCTTTTGTCAGTCTAGGCTGGAAACCTGAAAATGGTTTTAATGCAGGTCTCGATGTGCGTTATTCAGACCGAATTTTTGTGAATGATATTAATTCTGAAGTTGCACCAAGTTATACAGTGGTTGGGGCTAATGTAGGCTATAACTGGAATGTCAAAGATTTATCTATAAAAACGTTTGCACGCGTAGATAATCTGTTTGATAAGGATTATTCAGGTTCAGTCATTGTCAATGAAAGCAATGGTCGTTTCTATGAACCTGCAGAAGGTCGTAACTGGAGTGCTGGGTTAAGCGTGACAAAAGAGTTTTAATTTAAATCTGATTTAAGCTTTCTCTATTTATTCAAGATTAATGTTCACATGTGAATGTCCGCCAAGATAAACAATAAGTGCGAATCTAGGGCGGACATTTCTATTTTGGAGTTACAATGATTTATTTCGTATAATGTATATTATGTTAAATAAGATATTATGCATATAGCCTATTCCTGTATGTAGCAATGACTTATATTTTTAATAAAAGCCTAAATAAATACTCTTTTGGTCTCTTCGTTCTTCCTTCAAACATTGAAACGTCGATAATGATATAAAATCTAGATCGATCCTTTGGATAAATAAAATTTCAGACTCTAAAGGTATAAATCGTTGAAAAATATTTTCCTCGAGATAACTTAGCTCTTTGATTAAAGCTTGATGGATAGATTTATTCAATTCTATGTACTTCGATTGTTTCATTTAAAGCATAAATTTTTATTTGAGACATTGTTTTCTACGCTCTTATAGTTACAGTTTTAATTATAGTGTGGGCTTTAATCTGGCTGGCATTGTTGTTCAGCATCATTCATAAAAAGTTCAATTATTTATACAAAACAACTAAATGCTGCCCTGTCTAAATTGTTAAAATTCTGGTCCTCTATAAAAAACTTGAAGATTGATAAGGACTAAAGTGAACAAACAACATGATTTACCTGAACTAAGTAAATATAGTGAGCTAAGTAGCGATGAACAAGTAGCTATTCATCAAATGCTTATCTCTTACGTACGCTCAGATCACTTTTATAATATTATCTTGACTCACAATGTTGAACCCTATGACTTGGTTAAGCTTGTAAGTATTAGTTTTGAGAATAGAGACGCAGCTATCTGGGTTCATTTCGAAACAATAACTGCTGAAAGACTAACTATGCCTCTCGATTTTATTTCAAGAATAGAAATATGTAATCAGGAAATATTTTAAATATTGAGACTTGAAGTGCTGGAATTTATTTAAGTTGTCTCGGAATTTTAAATCTATTAAAAAATAGAGACGGTTAACCATCTCTATTTTTTAAAACTAAAAATTTAATTATTCTATAAATTTCAATAACTTAAAATTATAAATATAACATGTAATATAGCAATTTCTTTAAATTAACATATCACATGTTACATCTTAATTTGACTAAGCCATCACTTGGGCTTTGTATAAATCATCTTCGTGCTGTCTGAGTAATTCTATAAAAGCAGGAATAGTATCTGAATCCAGGAGATAAGGGTTAAATCCATCATGATGATTCTTGATAAAGAACTCAATGAGATCATTATGAACATTGGCATACTTCATGTGCCAACTAGAGAAAAGATAGAAGTCGATTAGTTCATAAGAAAGAATTTCACAGTTCTTATGGCGTGGATCTTTAACTATTCGATTATAGAAAAGGTCTTTTACACTTTCTTCAGTGCCTTCCAAACACTGGACAAAATAATTATTACCGAAATAGAGTGCGCCAAAGATTTTGTGTAACTCATTAAATTCTAAGGCTTCTGTTAAAATATTATAAAGTTCAGAGGTAGAGTATCTCTCATCTTTGAACTTACTTACATATAAAAGCCTTACGTCATTCATAATAAAAAATTCCTCCTGTTTAAAAAAAGTTCATACGAAAATATAAAAATTTGAACGAATGGTCAATTAAAATGTAATGACAAGGTAATTTAATGGTCAAATTACATACTTCTTATTATTACCTTTTTTATATAGCTGTTTGATCTTTTTAAATCAGGATTCATAACAAGGTTCTCTTTTCGTAAAGAACCTTGTGTTATTGAATTACAGGTCAGTTTTTTCCTTGCTTTTCTATATGCACTGTTGCTGTTCTCCCTGCAACGAAGGCAAGTTCATTCTTTGGTAATTCATCCAGAATAATTTTAACAGGGACACGTTGGGCTAAACGTACCCAGCTAAAGGTTGGATTTACATTCGCTAAAAGACCTGAACCAGCAGTACGTTCGCGATCTTCAATCCCAGAAGCAATACCTTGCACATGGCCCTTAAGTTTTTGCGAATCACCCATCAGCTGAATGGTAGCTGGTGCTCCCACATAAATTTTATCCAGTTTGGTTTCTTCAAAATAACCCACTACATAGAGTTGTTTGCGATCTAGTAATGCTGCAACCGCTTGGCCAACTTTGACATAGTTCCCTTCTTTTAATTCAAAATTTGATAATGTCCCATTTGCTGGAGCAACAACTTCTGAACGATGTAAATTAAGTTGCGCGAGATTGAGGTTATTCTCGGCGACTTGTATTAGTGCTTTTTGCTGTTCGATATTCGCTTTTGCCTGTTCGATTGCAGCTAAGGACTGCTCATGCTCGGCATGTGATTCATCTCGTGCAGCAAAAATCTGATCCTGTTCCTGTTTTGAAATAGCACCATCCATTAAGCTTGAATAACGGCTCGCATTTTTGTCTGCCAGATGAATACTCGCTTGGGATTTCACGACATTGGCTTTAGCATTCGCCAGTTCAGCCTCAGCTTGCGCTAAACCTGCTTTTGCTTTCGCAAGATCCGCACGAGCCTCTTCAACTTCCAGTTCTTGACGTTCAACATCAATTTTAAATAGAGGCTGCCCTTTCTTAATAGTCTGGTTATCTTGCACCAGTACTTCTGTGACCAGGCCTGAAATATCTGATGACACCTGAATTACATCACCACGTACACGCCCGTCCCTCGTCCATGGCTCAGAATTATAATAATTCCAGATATGTCGAATCACTAAAATGGCGAGAACAGCCACTACCGTCAAAAGTACAGGTCGCAAATATTTGCGTAAATTGACAGATGTCATATACGGTTTTCCTCAATCATTTTAATATCAGACCTCATAGTAATAAGCCTGCCCAATGGACGGCGCTCAGCAAAAGTACGTAAATGCATAAGTAGAAAATATTTGGCATGATGATCCAGTCATTTGCGACTAGTCTGTCTAGCCATTTCATCAAGATTCTGAGCAGTACATAGGCAATCACAGCTTGAATCAATAAAATCGGCACATACACACCATAGATATTCAGCTCTCCCATGTATTAACCTCCTGCGCCTGCATATCTTGGCGGTGTCTTGATATGACATAAGCTGCTACGAATATTGTTGAGTGAAATATGCAGCCGTTCTAAAACATCTGTATGTTCCTGCATGATGAGATCTGCTTCTAGAGCCTGTATTTTGTTGATTAACTGTGTGAAGGCAGCATCATAATTTTGTCCAATTTCTTTGGCACGAAAATATTCATCCAGCTGTATTTGAAGATCTTCGAGTTGCTGGGTCAAAGGCTGCTGTTCAGGTAACTTGAGTATGAGTTCCTGTAACCATGCCAGATCCACGACGGCGCTGGATTCAATGAGTGCCTGATTGATTTTATTTTTCAGATCTTCAGATTCTACTGCTTTAGTATTCAATACCCCGATGCGGTCAATCATCGTACGTAAATGGATACGGAACCGTACCCCATAAGGGATATAAAGTGCCTGACGAATGGCTCGGTTATGAATGGCCAAAATGCGCTGTACGGTTATATCTGGTGACATAGCACGGATCATATGGATAATAAATACAGCGATGATTGGCCCAATCACTGTACCAATCGCTGCATCGAAGAAAGAAATTTGATCCAGGGTATAACGGTTCTGAAAATTCAGCCCCATGATCGTCCCCATCAACAAAGGCAAACCAATTCCAACCAAGGGTGGATGCAAAAAAAGCATCAGGCAATATATGCAGAATGGTGCAAGTACAAGTGCTAATTGCCAGAATTCTATAATATTTGGAAAAATTCCATAGGCATATATGAAGATAACAATCGAAGCATATAAGCTACTACGAATAAACAGCTTCAATGCAGGCACTGGATTATCCAGCGCCGTTAATATACATGCACTGATCGCAGCCATTTCAGCCAGCATAAATCCTGCTTTCCAGCCGCTTAAGATCCAAAAGGCAGTAGCAATAAAAACAGTGAGGCATGCAGAAACCCCGCCCCGCACTGCTACGCCATGATCACGATGCAGAGTTGGATAGTTTGTAGTAAGTGGAACAATCATTTCAGGCAGTGAAGTATCCCCTTGCTGAATTCGCTGCCAGATCAACTTAATCGCATGGATATTCTGAATGAAATGGCGGACATCCATTTTCAAGCTTTTCAATATCACAATTTGATCATCTTTTGAATGTTCAAAAATTTTCAGGAAATCTGTTTCAAAATCAGTGGGAACCTGATTGAGTTCAGACTCTTTCAATAGATGTTCATCAGTTAGATATGCATTAATTTTGGAATGTAAATCTGATAATGACTGGCGATATCCTGTATCAATGAAGTCTAACTGTTGCATGCGTTCAGACATTGCCACCAAATTACTCACCAGCATTGTGATCTGGTTCAGCATTTCCTGCAGTGGTTTGGTCATTCCCTGTAGAGCTGACTCTTCATAGCTTAAATGCACAGCCATGACATGAATATCTGCAATATCTGCAGCCAATTGGCTTAAAGCTTTTGTATAGTTCTGGTCTTGACGTGGTTCTAATAGAATTTTATTAAAAATCTGCTGAGTATCCGCTAAGGTTTTACTGACACGACTTTTCACTGCGGGGCCAATATGCATTGGAAATATAGTCGTCGTCACAATCGCACTGCAAACGACGCCAATGGTAATTTCCAGAAAGCGTCCTACCGCCATATCAAATAATGAAGCAGTATCAATAAAGTAAATGATATTGAAGCAGATAATGACAGTCGTATATCCAGCCAGCATCAATATATAACTGCGCGGTGTGCGATCTAGCAGAGAGAAATATAAGCAAAGACCAACCCAACAGGATAAAAACAGCGTAAATAACCACGGTGTATTGATTAGCCAAGGAGTAACTGCAACTGCCACAATTGCGCCTAATAAAGTACCTAGTACACGATAGATACTTTTTGAAGCGGTCATACCCGTATAAGGATTGGCAATAACGAAAACTGTGCCAATAGCCCAAATCGGATAAGCAAGATCTAAACTCAACGCAACGTAGAGCGCCAAAATGCCAGCTAAAAATGTTTTAGTCGCAAAAATCCAGTCCATTTTATTTGGACGAAATGCGAGTAAAGATTTTATAAGCAGCATGGTTTCTCTCTAAGAGCTTATTTTATTTTCTAAAGCAAATAACCTGCCCACCAAGTCCAAAGAACTCAGTGACAAAATTTTTACTTGTTGAAAGTCTATAAAATTAGAATATTCAGCTGATTAAACTGAAACTGGTTGATGAAAATATAAAAAGCAAAAGAGAACACTTTGCTTAATTATTCATCATTGGATATTTACTTAATTAATTTTTTCAAATAAACGCATTATTGTCAATAAAAATATCTCTATATGAGAATAAGTATGATTTTTTATCATTGCACAGGCAGTTAGGCTGAATATTTGTATCTTTTCTTCCTATATCCTCATTATCCGAGAATTTTAGGTAAATAGTTGCCTCTACTACCCTCTTTTAAGCTAAAGTGAGTCATCACCTTTTTCAATAGTCAGCACTTCAGGTTTTTTTTATGGCGCAAGCAAGTTTTGGAAAAATTCTTACGGTTCTCGATCTATTTTCGTTATCACGTTCAGTGATTAATGTAGATATCATCAGTGAAGAATTAAACCTCTCCAAACCCACCAGTTATCGCTATTTAAAAGAATTGGTATCGGCTGAATTATTACAGCGAATCAGTGGCACATCCGGCGACTATACGCTGGGTTCAAAAATTGCTGTTCTGGATTATATTTCAAGAAAAACTGATCCTTTGGTACAGATCAGCATTCCCTTTATGCAGGAAATCGTCGAACGGACTGAGTTCTCTTGTATATTGACTCATCTCAATTATGATTCTTGTATCGACTTACATGACGAAGTCTTTAAAAATGCACATCTACTTTCATTTGGACGCGGTTGTCCACGTCCTGTCTATGTAGGTTCATCTTCAAAAGTCATCATGGCACATTTACCGAAACAAGCGTTGCTTGATTATTATCAACGTTATGCAGATGCATTTGCAGAAGTGGGATTTGTGCAGAATGAAACCGCTTTTCTGGAACAAATGAGAAAGATCAAAAAACAGGGGTATTATTATTCTAGTGGTGAACTTGATCCTCAAGTTGCAGGATTGTCTGTACCAGTTAAATTCTCTCTTAAAGAGCCACCTTTAGCGCTTACTTTATTAGCCTCAAAGAATAGATTTGATTTCGTAAATCTGGAAAAATTAGTACAAATTCTTCAGGAGAAAGCACAGATTATTGAAAATAAGTTCCTCCACCATCCTGAAAGCACAAGTGACATTCGTAATAATTTAACCAAATAAAATTTAAATTATGTTTGAAAAACTATTCATATTCTCATAATATGATTATCAGTCTTTAAGCCATAGTATTCTTACTGAATTAAATGGCGAGAAGATTCCTCAGAGGTAAAAAAGCCTATTTCGAATGAGATAGGCTTTTTTATTTTAATTTGGGATTTATCGCAATAATGCAGATACATTTAAGGAAAGTTAAGAATTTTACAATTGCGATGTGTAGATAAAATCTAAAATTTGAAATCGTATAAGTTCATCCATTTTATGCTTTTCATCTTAGCTCTGCTTTAGAACCCTTCTTGATCGAAAAAAGATAACTAAGAAATCAATTAAGCTTTCTCTAATTAGATCATAAAAATTTTATAATTTAAGAATATTATCCCAGTACGGCGGATTTCCAATTTCTTTTAAAATGAAATCAAGCACAGTTCTGACTTTTTGTGAACGAATTCTGTTTTCGGGAGAAACCAGATGAATCCCTATAGAATAAGGCTCTACTGTACTGATCCAGTCAGGAAGGATACGCGATATATGTAGCCTTCCCAACGCAACCGCTGTATTGATACGAATTAACCCTCTGATCGCATTTTTACCAGAAATTTCTTCATTGGCCAGATCTAGCGTATCAAGCACTTCCTTAATTTGCACAAAGTACTTTTCTCCTATGTCAGTTAGCCGAACAGAGCGTGTATTACGATAAAAAAGTTGTTGCCCAATTTCCTGTTCAAGTTTGGAAATAAAACGAGATACTGAGGAATATGGAACCTGAAAATGCTTTGCTGTAGCTGAAAAACTGCCTGTCGTTGACACCATCACAAAATAGCGTAATGCATTGAGTTGCATAATTGATCTGTCCCTGAATTTAATTCAATCATTTTATTATTGTCATAATAGCAATTATGTTTTGAAAAATTGTGGAATTGTAGCTTTTAAATAAGAGAATATAATTCGGTGCTTTCTTCCTTTGGAAAGCATATATGAAACAGTTGTGGATTTTCCCATTAGTCGTTCTTGCAGGTATGGGGTTATCTGTTGAAGCGGGTCTACTGGGTCCACTTGGGGAAGAAATTGGCCATTTCTGGGCGACCTTGGGAATTTTCGCGATCGGTTCACTACTCTTAACCTTCGGACTGATCTTTAGCCGCCCAAAGCTTTCTCTCATGTTCAAGCAGCCACGGTGGCAACTGACTGGCGGTATATTAGGCCCTATATATGTAGTGGCTTTAACTGTAGCGACACCTCATATTGGCGTTGGCCTGACCATGGTGGGCATCCTGTTTGGCCAGGTTGCAACCAGTCTTATTATTGATCACTGGGGTTTGTTAGGTAGCCATAAACGGGCTGTAGACAAATATCGTATTGGCGCGCTGGTAGCTATTTTAGCTGCATTATGGCTTATTCAATAAGGAAGCTTCTCCATGATTTATATAATGTTATTGGTCGTTATTTTTGGCGGAGCAGTTTTATGTGCTCAATCTTCAATTAATGGTCGTTTGGGTGCTAAAGTAGGTGTATTAGAAAGTTCTTGGCTGACATTTGTCTTAGGTGCTCTAGTCAGTTTTCTAATCGCTTTCTTTCTTGAACCCAACCATGCATTGAATTTATTCACCGCACCAAGATGGCAATTAACAGGTGCATTTTTTGGCGTGGCCTATATGCTTACGATTGTATTTGCTATGCCTAGACTGGGCGCTGCTGCCACCACTGTCGCCGTCATTAGTGGCCAGTTATTAATGAGTCTGCTCATCGATCATTTTGGATGGTTGAATAATCCGGTGATTCATTTAGATGGATCCAGACTAGCAGCAATTGCCCTATTAGCTGTTGCACTATTTTTTATCTATAAAAGTAATATTGCAGCCAAAGCACAAGCTGAAAATTAAGATACTGTGAAAGGAAAGAGATTTTAGGTTTTAAAATCTCTTTTTTTATGAGCTCATAAAGTTATTTTGAGGAATCTAAGGGTAATATTAGGCATAGTTCATAAGTCATTTCACTTAAGCATGCATAATCAATTTTCAGGCAATAAACAAATTCGTGTAGTCTCAAACTTTTCAGAACTCGTTAATTCGGATTTTAAGGGTGCGATGAATGCGATTTGCTGGTCTAGAAATTTAGCGGGTGATTTTGCCGAGATCGTGAATAAGCTTCATTTACAGGAAAATATGACTGAAGTTTCAATTGATGATCTTATGAAACTCCAGCTGTCAGAAAGCGGTCATCTGGCAAGAAAGATTATCTTAGAAGATATACAGCTACTGACTGACTACGGCGCTTCCCCTTCACTCAATCTGCTCAAATGCTATGAACGGGATAATGAGCTCGATTTCATTACTACAGATGTCTATTCATTCCATGTCGATCGCTCTCCGATTGAAACAGATACTTTCTTATGTACCTATCATGGTGCTGCAAGCGATATCTTGCCTAATGATCAGGTGGAACAAAAGATTCTGATTCCAGAAATCAGGGCAAAGCTGAAAGAATTATATGATGGCCCGGAAGCCGGATTTGAAGGTTTTCTGGAAGAGTATTTCTTTGATCTGCATTATCAACCTAAGCCTAATGCAAAACCTGTAAATTTAGGTCAGGGACATCTTTGGCGATTGGCAGTCGATCATCCAGCCCAAAGAGCCCTACCTTGTGTACATCGGGCTCCGGTTGAAAATGAGGGTGAATATCGATTGCTTTTGATTTGTTAAATTCGATACAAATCTTAAAAATGAGAAAATCCACATTATCTTATTGTCATTTTTCTCATTTTCATTCACGCAAATTCTAACTGTCCAACAGAGTGGTAAGCACGATTAAAATATGCCAAGCTCTGGTCTTGTTCGCTCCGTTGAATCGCAACCACTCGACACATCAAGATACTATGTGTCCCTACTTGCTGGATATTCTCGATTTCACAGTCAAAACTCACTAATGCATCATCTAATACAGGTGAACCTGTTTCTAGCGTTGTCCAAGAACCTAAATGAAATCTTTGTTCAGAACTGAATTTGCTGGATGCAAATGCATTGGAAATTTGCTCATGCTGTGGACCTAAGACGTTCACTGACAAAATTTTGTTCTCAATAAAATGCACATGTGAACGAGATGACTGATTCATACAGACCAGCAATGTCGGTGGTGTATCAGTCACGCTGCATACTGCAGATGCCGTAAAACCATGCATTCCTGTCTCACCCGAGGTTGTAATGACATTCACTGCTGTGGTGAGTAAGGACATTGCATTTCTAAAGTCAGTCGCTTCAATCATCTCTTAAATCCCTAATTGACTATCGCTTTGATGAAGAGCGGTAAAAGTACATGTATTCCTCATACAGCTCTTAAGACAAATGAATACTCAGGCTGTCAGTTCTTGACGAACAATAGCTGCGCCAGCACTTAAAGCATTCAGTTTGCCTTGTGCGACTTGACGCGATAAAGGTGCCATACCACAGTTGGTTGAAGGATACAGCTTGTCAGCATCCACGAACTGAAGCGCCTTTCGTAAAGTATCTGCAACCTGTTCTGGTGTTTCAATTTGATTGGTTGCGACATCTATGGCGCCGACCATGACTTTTTTGCCACGAATTAATTCAATCAGATCCATTGGTACATGAGAGTTTTGGCATTCAAGTGAAACAATATCAATCTTGGACTTTTGCAGTTTCGGAAAAACTGCTTCGTATTGGCGCCATTCCGAACCCAAGGTTTTCTTCCAGTCCGTATTGGCTTTGATACCATAGCCATAGCAGATATGTACTGCTGTTTCACATTTCAGACCTTCAAGCGCACGTTCTAATGTGGCAATGCCCCAGTCATTTACTTCATCAAAGAATACATTAAATGCAGGCTCATCAAACTGGATGATATCTACACCTGCTGCTTCGAGTTCAAGTGCTTCCTGATTCAGGATTTTTGCAAATTCCCAAGCCAGTTTTTCACGACTCTTATAATGAGCATCATAAAGCGTATCGATCATGGTCATTGGACCCGGCAACGCCCATTTGATTGGCTGCTTAGTTTGACTACGCAAGAACTTGGCATCATCTACAAATACAGGTTTCTTGCGAGCGACAGCACCCACGACGGATGGCACACTCGCATCATAGCGATTTCGAATACGCACCGTCTCACGCTTTTCGAAATCCACACCTTCCAGATGTTCAATAAAGGTGGTCACGAAGTGCTGACGGGTTTGTTCGCCATCACTGACGATATCAATGCCTGCCTGTAGTTGCTCATGTAGGGACAAGCTCAAAGCATCTCGCTTGGCTTCAAGGAGCTGCTCGCCTTCCAGTTTCCAGGGTGACCAAAGTTGCTCAGGTTCGGCAAGCCAAGACGGTTTCGGCAAGCTGCCAGCTGTAGATGTTGGGAGTAAAATGCTCATGTCTAATCTTCTATCTCTATATTCGTTAATTTATTTCTTCATTCAGGCAGCATGGACTTGATGAGCATTATCTACAGTAAAATTTGCGGCCCACTTTTCAAGAATGTCTTTATACGGCTTAATAAAATTTTCTTCTGTCCATTTGCCCTGCTTAACTG
The DNA here is from genome assembly GCF_013417335.1 of Acinetobacter sp. YH16031. Classification (NCBI taxonomy): domain Bacteria; kingdom Pseudomonadati; phylum Pseudomonadota; class Gammaproteobacteria; order Moraxellales; family Moraxellaceae; genus Acinetobacter; species Acinetobacter sp. YH16031. The sequence goes on along the minus strand of NZ_VPED01000009.1, from coordinate 90,222 downwards.
CTAATTGACTACGCTCCACACGGTCGTAAACGATTTGTGTCAACGAATAATCCTGATAATTCAGGCTTGGTTGATAGATCAAACCTGCAGGCGAATTGGTGTTGTAAATTTCAGGACGATAAATCTTCTGGAAACTTTCCATGGTACTGATCGCACTGATAAGTTCGAAGTCCGTGTAATCACGCAATAAGTCACCGGCAAAATAGAATGCCAACGGTGCATTACCATGTTCAGGTTTGAAATAGCGAACGCTTAAGCCCATCTTTCTGAAGTATGCATCTGTACGTGAATAATCATCATTTTTATATTCCACACCGAGTACAGGATGCACATGTGCAGTACGGTAATAGGTTTTCGTAGTAGATACACTCAGGCAAATCACCGGCTGTTTCTTAAACTCGGTCTTAAACACATCCGAATGAATTAAATATTGGTAAAGTTTACCGTGCAAATCACCAAAGTTTTCAGGCTTGGTATCAACTTTACCGCTGATGGATGGCAATACAATGCTAAAGTCATAATCACGTACATAAGATGAAAAGCTGTTTCCAATCATGCCTTCAATGCGTTCATTAGTTTGATGATCAATGACGGTACTTTTCAACATCTCGATAAAAGGGAAAGTTTGACCATTGCCTTCGACATCAAGTTCAGCAGAGATAATGTCAATTTCAAGGGAATAACGGTCGCCTTTAGGATTATCACTTGTCGCTAATGAATTAAAACGATGATTTATCATGGCTAGAGTTCTGCGCAGATTTTCCTGTCGACTTTCACCACGTGCCAGATTGGCAAAGTTGGTTGTTAAACGTGTGTTGTCTGCTGGTTGATAATTTTCATCAAAACGAATGCGCTTGATTGAGCATGTAAATTGATTACCCATGGAGATTCACTATCCTAATTTTTAAATAAAGCCAAATTTCTGTACGACCTCATTTAAACGTGAATCTAAAGATGAGTAAAACGATATAAATTCATTAAAAGATGAGAAAAATTCACTATAGCGAAATTAATTGTATGAATACCTATTCAAAATTAAATTGGACGAAATACAGTTTCTTATTCAAAAATTAATGTAGATCACCTTTTGTAAAAATAAGCTATCAAGTTAATTTTAAAGGCAGAAGTTAAGGTAGAAGTTATTGATATGTTTTGCAGTTGGTTCTTAGCAATAGTACTTAGTTTGCATTTTTTATTTTAATGACACACAACTTCTGCGTATAAGAAGAACCGACATCGATATAGTGGCAATTATCAATTTGGGTATGTTCTTTTAAAATCGTATGACCCAGATAGATCTCATCGATATTTTTAACGGTTCCATAGCGATAAGAATGATTGCGAATTCTCCCTCTACCCCAAAGAGCATTGGTATATGCTGAAGTTAAGCCTGGAATTCTATTTTCACCTTTTGCAATTTTCTTTTTAAATACATTCCAGTCATTCAGCGCAATATCTGCGTGCAAAATGCCAATCTTTTTATGTTTTAGGTTTAGCTCAATGGCCAAAGGAAGTGCCGAAAAAATTTCACTGAGTTCATCCTGTTTTTCGGTTGATAAAAGATAGAACCACTCACCGCCATTCTGTGCATGCACATCCTGAATCCATGCATCGTCACGGCCCTTAATACACATTTCCTCATGATTGCCGCGAACGCAATAAAACCAGGGCTGACTTATCAATGAAACACATTCCAGGTTTTCATTACCTCGATCGACCAGATCTCCGGTACAAATCAGTAGATCTTTCTCAAAATTAAAATGAACTTTCTCCAATTCTTGCATGAGCAAGCTATAACAACCATGCAGATCCCCGACCACATATATGGCAGAGAAATTAGACCCATCAATCGTCTTGGTTAAAGTGTTCATAAATATCTTCTATAACATGAAATCCTGTCTGCCAAACCTGAAGCAAAAGATGATTCTTAAATCATATCTTTTAATTTTAATGCTGTTTATAACTGGAAAATAGTTATTTATACACTACAATTGAATGATTTTTATCTTCAAAAACCTTTGTAAAATATAAGAAAATTCACATAATGTTAAGTTTTGTATAAATATATTATTTTTTGTAAGTTTTGGCTTACATAGATTGGAGCAAATACTCTATATCCTAATTCCTCAATTTTTGACATTATGTTTCACATAAAGAGTCAGCAAGGAAAGCTGATAATAATCGCATTACAACGATAATAAAGTCGAAAGACAGCGAACTTACTGGGATGGTAAGTGATAAAAGTAGAGACTACAGCCGCTAAGCCTTATAGTTTTGGGAGAGACTATAAGGCTTTTATTTTATTAGCATCTACTTATTTATTGATTCGGTGATACTCGCCAAATTACGTTCCCTACATCATCAGCAACTAATATTGCGCCTTGAGCATCTGTAGCTACACCCACAGGTCGACCAAATGCATCCCCATTTTTGCTTAAAAATCCGGTCAGAACATCTTGAGGTTGACCAGAAGGTTGACCATTTTGAAATGGTATGAAAATAACTTTATAGCCACTATGAGGTTTTCTGTTCCAGGAACCATGCTGACCAATGAGTGCTCCATCACGATATTGAGGCATTAAATTGGCTTTATAAAATGTCAGTCCCAGAGAGGCAGTATGATTTCCTAAGGCATAATCTGGCTTAATTGCTTTCGCGACCAGTTCAGGCTTTTGCGGTTTTACCCGGGTATCCACATGCTGGCCATAATAACTATAAGGCCAGCCATAAAAAGCGCCATCTTTTACTGAGGTCATATAATCAGGAACCAGATCATTGCCCAGCTCATCACGCTCATTCACTACGGTCCATAAAGCTCCACTCTGAGGCTGCCAGTCCATGCCATTGGGATTACGCAGGCCTGTAGCAAACGGTCGGGCTTGACCTGTAGAAAGGTCAAATTCCATGATCAGGGCGCGCCCTTCTTCCTGAGCTATGCCATTTTCGGCAACGTTACTATTGGAGCCTACCGTAATGTAGAGCTTCGTCCCTGTAGGATTGGCAATAACATTTTTTGTCCAATGATGATTTAAAGGGCCTGCAGGCAAGTCTAATACATTAGTTCCTTTTTCTTTGATCTGAGTCATACCTGGCTGATAAGAGAATCGCACTAAAGCATCTGTATTTGCGACATAAAGCATATTACCCACTAAGGTCATTCCAAACGGCGAGTTTAAATTTTGCAGAAATACCGTTTTCTGGTCAGCAATGCCGTCTTGATTACTGTCACGCAGCAGGCTAATACGGTTGGCGCTTGGATAGGATGATCCTGCTCTTCTCATCACCATTTTCATGATTTTACCTTTAATCCCTTTACTGTCTTCAGGCTTAGGTGGAGCATCAGTTTCAGCTACTAGTACATCTCCATTCGGCAATACATATAACCAGCGCGGGTGTTGAAGGCCTTGTGCGAATGCTTGCACTTTTAAACCTGGTGCTGGCGTCGGCATGACACCTTCAGGCCAACCTTTTGCAGGGGCAATGTTGACGACCGGAAACAGTCTTGATTTTGGTTCAGGTAAAGACGGCTGAGCGCCATAACTATCTGTTACAGGTGTTTTGGATGAAACTGTACAGCCGGTAAATGCCAATATGATTACGGTACTTAAGGCTGATAGGAGAAATTGAGCCGCCATGGTATTTCCTTGCTTTTTGTTTTTATCTCTCCCATTTTAAAAGGTGGTTGAAATCGTAATGATATAGTTCTTGTAGTTTCTGGTTGTGGATTGATTGCCGTAAATATACTAGTGACGCAAGTTGCCTAAAGCATAGAACGCTGTCTAATTTTTTTACTTATATTCACTCCAACCTTCTTAAATAAATGGCCATGCAATACTTAATAAAAGTAAAAGTCCTAATACAGCACAACTGATTTGCCAGAAACGTAAAGGATCACGTTCAATGATGGTAGGGGCTTTGGATTTTAATAATTCCTTGGATGGGTGTTCCAGATCATGGATCAATTCAGTCAATGCCTCATAACGATACATTGGCTCGATACTCAGAGCCTTTTTTAGAATCTGGTCTAACCAAAGTGGTAAATCTGGCCGATATTTTTGAATGGAATGATATTGAACTTTCTTTAGCTGCTTCAGCGTATTACAACGAGCCAAATCTGTACCATAAGGAAGCTGTTTAGTCAGTAAATAATAAGCCATTGCCGCCAAAGAAAATTGATCAGACTGCACGGATGGTGAATGTTCAATGAAATATTCAGGTGCCATAAATGCCAAGGTACCAAGTGGCCGATTCACATGTTTAGGATTAATTTCGACTAAACCTCGTACAGCAGTTGAACCATAATCAATCAGTTTGACTTTCAGTGTATTATCAACGTTTAAGACCATAATATTTTCAGGACGTACATCTTGATGCAACATTTCCAGTCGGTGCATTGCATTTAAGGCCAATGCTGTTTGCTGCAAAATAGGGAGAATATCTTCCATCTGCAAAGGCTTTTTCTGTTGATGCAGCCAGCGATCTAAGGTTTCTCCCTGCAAATATTCATAACTCTGGAATAAATATTTTTTCTCTGATTGATGCGTATAACATTGCAGCAGATTTTCGTGCTTAAGACGCTTTGAAACCCAGTCTTCAAGTTGAAACTGTTCAACAGCCTGTTCATCTTGTTGTAAATCTACTGCCAGAGTTTTAATCACTAGCGGTTGCCGATCATGATCGTGTGCCAAATATAGGCAACTGCGGTGATTTTGGTGCAGGATTTTGTCAATAACATAGCCTTCAAATGCTTCACCTTTGCTGAGCTGGGGTGGAAAGACATAATCCTGGTGCATATAAAACTGATCTGGTTCAGGCAACTGCTCAATACGGAGCACTTGAAGACTTAAATTATCATCACTGCCCTGTTTTAAAGCCTGTTCAACCAGGAATTTGGCAAGCTGATTTAAGTGATCTGCTGCTAAGGTGAAATCTAATAATTGTTGGTCTGTAACAAACTCATAAACCCCATCAGTCATGAGTAGAAAGACATCTTTTTCTTTTAGTTCAAGGCTTTGATAATCAATTTCAATACGATAATCCACCCCTAAGGCACGACTGAGATAATGTTCTGTCGAAGACAGACAGACGCGATGATCATGGGTTAATAATTCAATTTCACCATCTCGGATTCGATAAATACGACTATCACCGACGTGAAAAATATGCGCCTGATGCTGCTTTAAAATAAGTGCGGATAAGGTACAGACATAGCCCCGATCTTTATCGAAACGTCCCTGACTTTGTTGAGTTTGTGCATATAACCATGAATTAGTGGCACGAATCACCCGTGCTGCTGAAGTCTGAGTGCTCCAGGCATCCGAAGTCGAATAATAATCAGAGAGAAAACTGCTAACGGCTGTTTCTGCGGCAATGTGACTGACATTGCTACTGCCGATCCCGTCGGCAATCGCACAGCCTATACCTTTTTGCTTCAGTACATGACCTTCTGGCAAATAGATGCCATAAAAATCCTGATTCTGATCTTTAATACCAGCCGTAGAATACTGTCCAATAGCGACTTTTAATGTTTTTTTCATATTGAAAACTCAAAAAGGGATCATATTGATCCCTTTAAAAATGATTCATTATTAGAATTCTTTTTTCGCGCCAGTACGTACATGTGTGGTGTAAAGTGCCAGACCTGTTAAGGCTAAACCCCCTACCAGATTACCTAAAGCAACCGGTAATTCATTCCACAGGAAATAATCTGCAATCGAGAAGTCACCACCCATCATCATGGCAAATGGGAACAGGAACATGTTTACCACTGAATGTTCAAAGCCCATGGCAAAGAACAGCATCACTGGCATCCACATTGCGATGAACTTGCCACTCACCGTAGTTGACATCATTGCGCCAATCACCCCTAAAGACACCATCCAGTTACACAGCATGCCGCGAATAAAAATAGTCATCCAGCCTGAGAAACCATAAGCCGCATAACCTAAGGTCCGGTCTTCACCAATATGAGAAATTTTTTCACCGACTGGATTCGGATCAGTCGCAAAGCCCATGGTATAAACAACAGCCATCAGGACTGCAACAACTAAACACCCAGTAAAGTTACCTAAAAATACCAGTCCCCAGTTTTTTAAAATGCGTGCCCAAGTTACGCCAGGACGTTTATCCAGCCATGCCAGCGGTGTCAATACAAATACCCCAGTCAGCAAGTCATAGCCCAATAAATACAACATGCAGAAGCCAACAGGAAACAGTAATGCGCCAATCAATGGCACACCAGTTTGCACTGCAATCGTAATTGCAAATACGGCTGCCAAGGCCAAAATCGCACCTGCCATAAAGGCACGAATCAAAACATCACGGGTTGCCATATGAAGCTTGGATTCACCCGCATCTACTACTTTTTTTGCAAACTCCGCAGGAGCAAGATATGCCATGTTGTCGTCCTCTTTTTCAATATACGGACCTGTTTTTCGAAAAAAAGACGCCTAAGATCATTGAAGACCTTAGGCGCCGTTGCCTTGAATATTAGAACAGGTAATGGTGAATGGCGTCGTTGCCATGTATATCGAAATAGAAGCAAAAGCTATGCCACAAATAATTAACAATCACTTAAATATTCATTTTCTATTTAGCATGAACTCTAGAATGCTGTTGGCATGATATCTGCATTATGCGTTCTGCATACATTCATTTGAGAATAATTTGGAGAGGATTATGATTACCCATCGTCAACAAGTAACTGACATGATCATTTCAGCGAAAGTTTTAAAGTCAATTAAGTGGTCAGATGTTGCCAAAGAGATTGGTCTTTCTAAAGAATGGGTAACCGCTGCATGTTTAGGTCAGATGGCGTTTAATAAAGAGCAAGCAGAAAAGATTGGTCAGATTTTTGGCTTAAGTGATGAAGCCGTTGCATGGCTACAGATCGTACCATATAAAGGTTCCCTGCCAACCAGCGTACCGACCGATCCTTTAATTTATCGTTGGTATGAAGTGGTGAATGTATATGGTTCTACCATTAAAGAACTGATTCATGAAGAATTTGGTGACGGTATTATGAGCGCGATTGATTTTAGTATGGATATTCAACGCGAAGAAAATCCGAATGGCGACCGTGTCAATGTCGTATTGTCTGGCAAGTTCTTGCCTTATAAAACTTATTGATCAATATCATTTATAAAAAGCCATCAATGTGATGGCTTTTTTTTATTTCATTTTTCTTTTTATATTTGAGCATTAATCTCATTCTCTACATGAAAAAAATTTAGCGAATATACTTTATAAATTTAAAAAATTAATATGAAGTCAATAATTTACATATTATTTTACTAAAATAAATCGTTTTTATTTTAAGCAAAATCTTAACCCCTTCTTCTTTTAATCTGCTTTAACTGCAAAGTATTCCTCTATCAATGAGTAATTTTTAATTTAAATTTCCTATTGTATTTAGATTGATTTAAAAATATCTAATCAATAACATTAGCGATAATTATTATCATTTACATTCATTAAAATGTTTTATACCAATCATCCAACTTTCAAGCTATCTTTGCTCAGTTTTGCCATATTGATGACACAGCAAAGTTTTGCAGAAAATAGTCAGCAACTTCCTACCATCACGATAGTCACTGATGCAGCACAAACAACAGAAAGCTCTGAACAGACTAAAAGCTATATTATTCAAAATTCTGCAACAGCTTCTAAACTAAATATTCCTCTTAAGGAAACGCCACAAACAGTGAATGTAGTGACGCGTCAACAATTAGATGACTTTGCACTGGATAATACCCGTGATGTACTCCGCAACTCACCGGGGATCATTGTAAGTAACCAGGAGACCGAACGAACTTCCTATCTATCACGTGGTTTTGAAATCTCAAACGTATTGGTAGACGGCGTTGGGATTCCGCTTGAAGGCTATAACTACAATAATGACAATCCAGACAGCTTTTTATTTGACCGTATAGAGATCGTTAAAGGTGCAAATGCCTTAAATAATGGTATTGGCGATCCGGGCGCTACCATTAATATGATTAGAAAACGCCCTACTCAGGAACTTCAGGCCGCGTTTAATACCAGTTATGGTTCATGGAATACCCAACGTTATGAAGCAGATGTTTCCTCTTCCCTGACACAGGATGGAAAAATCAGAGGCCGAGTATTTGGCTATCAGCAGACAGGTGATAGTTATCTGGATCACTATGAACTCGAAAAAAATGGCATTGGTGCAGTTGTTGAGGCTGACCTGACTGATTCGACCTTAATAACTGCTGGTTATACCGAAACGAATCATAATCCAAATGGTGTCAATTGGGGTTCCAATCCTTTAATCAATACTGAAGGTGAACAGTTAAGCTATTCAAGAAATTATAATTACAGTCCGGACTGGGCCTACTGGGACAGTAATATTAAAAACTATTTTGCCGAGATCGAACAACAACTTGGTGCTGATTGGAAAGCTAAACTGAGTTATGAGGAAAAACGGACTGACCGGGATTCAAAACTTTTATTCCTGTCCGGTAAACCTGGTGCTGACGGTACTTCAGGTATTTTCTTATATCCAGGCATGTATATTGATGACAATAAAGAACAACAAGCCAGCCTGAGTTTTAGCGGCACCTATCCGCTTTGGGGACAACGCCATGAAGCCTCATTGGGCTATGTCTGGGCCAAAAATCGTCTGGATGAATTGGGTTATGCTGGCAGCTTTGTCAATCCGCTGACCACAGATTTAGCCAGCTTTACACCCGAAGAACCAAGCTGGGATATGTCGAAAACCAGTGGTGAAATGCATATCCGGCAGAAGAACCAGAGCCTTTATGCTGCGACCCGACTGCATCTGAATGATGATCTGAAACTGCTTTTAGGTGTGAACTACGTTCAGGCTGAAAGCAGTGGCAGTAGTTATGGAAAAGATACTGTTTATGATGAAGATAAAGTTTTACCCTATGCCGGTCTGACCTATAATTTTAGCCCTGAATATACAGGCTATCTGAGTTATACCTCGATTTTCCGTCCGCAAACCACCAAAGCAGATGATGGCAGCATTAACAAACCGATCGAAGGTGAAAGCTATGAAGTCGGAGTCAAAGGTTCTTGGCTAGATGACAAGCTTACCGCCAGCATGGCTGTGTTCAGAACGGAGCAAAGTAATTATCCGCTTCGTGATTCTGATGGTATCCCGACTTTACGCACAACTCAGGTCAGTGACCTGCGTTCTCAAGGCTACGAGTTTGGTTTGGCGGGACAACTGACCAACCATTTTAACTTAAGCTTTGGTTATACCCAGTTTAGCCTGAAAGATCTGATCAATGGCGGTGATGCGCGTACCTTTAATCCAACCCAGTCTTTTAATCTTTTAACTACCTATCAGGTGCCACAACTTCCAAAACTGAAACTGGGCCTTGGTGTGCAATGGCAGGATAAAACTTATCTAGAAGTTCCTGAAGCTGCTACAGAGGGTGTTGTTACCCAACAAGCAGGCATTATCAAACAGGATGCATATGCGCTTGTGAATCTGATGGCCAGTTATGAACTCAATGATCACATTACTTTGCAGGCCAACGGGAATAATCTGACCAATGAAAAATACTTATTTAATTTCCCGAATCAGCAAGGCTTCTATGGTGCACCGGCAAATTACAGTGTGGCCGTAAAATTCAAATATTAATTTTTCGCTTGAGCTTTGAAAGAATATTCGGAGCTCATTTTCTTATATGCAAACAATAATCAGGCAGAATTCATGAAAAAAATCATTACTTTGACAATTGGACTGTCAATGACCCTTTCTACTCAGGCCCATATGCTTTGGCTAGAACGTGCTTCAGATGCAAAAACACATGCATTCTTTGGTGAATATAGTGAACAGCTCAAAGAGACTCAAGAAGGTGCCTTAAAGTCATTCAGCCAAGCAAAAGCGATTCAGACTAAAAAACAATTTAGTCCCCAACTACACCAGGATCATCTGGTCTACTCTACAAAAGATCAAGCAGATGTAGAGCTCCATCATGAACTGATCTATGGGGAATCCTTACTCAGCTATCACGCGAAATCCGGCAGACAAAACCTAAAAGCAGACTCAGAGCTGGATATCGTACCGGTTCAACCGAACAGTAATACTTTTACAGTCATGTATCAGGGTAAACCCGCTGCGGATGTCAAAGTGACTGTCTATTCCCCACAGCACTGGCTTAAAAACTATACGACCAACAAGCATGGCCAAATTAATATTGCTACGCCATGGAAGGGTCAATATGTACTAGAGGTGAGTCAAGAAGTAGACAAGACAGGAAAATTGAATCAGCAAGTGTATAAGAAACAGTACCTGGTCACTACTTTAAGCTTCGTGCATTAAGTTGCCTCAATATTTATTTATACAGATTCATATAAAGGCCTTTCCATGATTTCTACCCTTCAGCCACTTGCTATCCTGTATCGATTAAGCATGAGCTTTGGTATTGGTTATTTATGTAGTTATCTGATTGCTCTCGATCTGGCCTATTTTTTACAGGCGAGTTTACCTAAAGCTGAATCGGTTTATCTGGCTGCCTTTATTGCCCTCATTTTTTATGTCTGTTTTGTGATTGGAATCTTCTGTATCCAAAGTCTTAAAACACTTTCAGTCTATAGCTTGATTCCTCTCATTGTTTTATTTGTCATTTCCCGCTTCATAGGTTAAACCATGCATAAATCTGTCCGTCAATCTATGGCATGGCTACATTCATGGCTAGGTTTAAGTTTTGGCTGGCTCCTCTTCGCGATCTTTTTAACAGGTGCGGTCACTTATTATCGCCATGAAATTACAATGTGGATGCAGCCACAATTTGCCACGATGCAGGTTAACCAGGAAATTGCTTTAAAAACTGCTTATAGTTATTTACAGCAACATGCACCTGATGCACAGAACTGGTATATCGGGGTAGCGAATCAGGATTTACCGGTTAATAAAATTTATTGGCAAACTGCAGAGGGTGCTTATCAACTTAAAACCCTGGATGCTATGACAGGTAAGGAATTAACGCTTTCGGCTACACAGGGCGGAGATTTTTTCTATAACTTTCATTTTCAGCTATATGGCGTACCTTATACCATTGGTCGTCTGATTGTCACCATTGCTGCATTCATCATGTTGATGACCCTGATTTCCGGAATCATTACTCATAAAAAAATTCTGACTGACTTCTTTACTCTGAGAGCTTTTAAAGGACAACGTTCCTATCTGGATTTTCATAATGTCAGTTCCGTCATTGCGCTACCGTTCTTTTTAACTATAACTTTTACTGGACTGGCTATTTTCTTTTATATTGTTTTGCCTTCTGGCATGAAGCAGCTATATCCAGAAAATCCATTTCAATATTTTGAAGAAATCCGAACCATAAATGTGCTTGCTCCCTCTGCTATGCCCATTAAAACGGAGATGTTACCGATTCAACATTTTATCACTACGGCGCAGCGGCACTGGGGAAAATCAGAATTTGACAATATTACCGTGAAGCAGCCGAATACCCAGCTGGCAAAGATTACCTTAACCGAATTGAAAGATCATTCTATTACCCGCAATCAGGCACAACTCGTATTCAATGCGACGACAGGCAAATTGCTTGAAAACACCCGTAATGACAGTGCAATTGCTACCCTGAATGCTGGAGTATATGGTTTGCATATGGCACGTTTTGCCGAACCTGTTTTACGTTTCGCCCTATTTTTCTCAGGCATATTAGGCTGTGCCATGATCGCTTCCGGATTATTGCTCTGGAGCCTGAAACGACAGATGCAGAAAAAATCGGATCGTTTTCACTTTGGATATTATCTGGTGAATCGTCTGAATATCACCATGATAATTGGTTTACCTATTGCCATGCTGGCTTATCTTTATGCAAACCGTTTGATTCACATTCCTGTGGGCACCACAAATTATGAAATCTATATCTTCTTTAGTATTTGGCTGAGTAGTTTTATCTTGGCCTGTTTAACGCCACAACAGCATTTATGGAAAACGCAGCTTAAAATTCTCATCTGTGCCGCTTTTATACTTCCACTCATCGACCTGTATTATTTGTGGTCCCAGCATTATCTGGATTCTTTTGCGAACTATTGGCTGTTTTTGCGTATCGATCTGATGCTCTGGATCTTGGCACTTCTCGCTTACTTCCTACATCAGAAAATTACACCTATCCAGCAAAAAGCTGTTCATAAAATTCAGGCCAAGCTTAAAACTGCACAGCAGGAGTCTTCTTCATGATATGGATGGCAATAGTAGGACTGATCTGGATGGCCTGTTTTGGTTTTTATGCAGTGAGTGAAAAACAGATTTTAAAAACCAGACAGTCTCGATATTCTTTTCTTGTGAGTTATCCGGTCATCGTTAAATTGATCTCAGGCAGTCTTTTACTATTGGTATTGTCCCTTTTACGAACTCAATTCAGTAGTAGTATTAGCTTTATGGCACTTTGGGTTTTTATAAGTCCAATCGTATTTATATTTATTCTGAAAATGAATAATTTAAAACAAACAAAAGCATGATTACAGTCTTATGAAAGTCTGTGAAAAATAAGATCTAGCTGAACATAGATGAGGCGAGAAAATAATTTTCCGCCTCATAAAAGTTAGCTTACATATATATCTGTTTAGAACATCACTCTTAAACCGATTCCATAACGCCAGCCCTGTTCAGAATTAGATGCGTCCTGCCATGAAGTTTTCTCGTTGCCCTTGGAATATTCATAAGCAATATTAAGGTAAGGCATGATCTTTTTATTGATTTCATAACGAGTTTCCAGACCGAATGCCGCATGACTTATTCCAGTCTTTTTGGCATTGGCTGCTTTATCCTTCAGAATGAGGTCAACTTCAAAATAAGGCTGCAAAATCAGTTTTTGTGTGAGTAGCAGATCACGTTCTGTTTCCAATTCAAGCCCGATAAAATCATCTTCACCAAGATACAGATGTGTATTGGTTTCAAAGAAATACGGCGCCAGTCCATGGAATCCAAATACTGCATCTACATGTTCAATATCTTGCCCAGTATTAGGCTGCCTCAAATTTTCCTGACGGTAGCGAAGACCCGCCTGAGCATCCCAGAAATCTGAAATATTCCGGCTATACAGAGCTTGGACTGCATATTCTGTTGCTCTGGATTCTTGTTTGTCAGCTTTGAGTTTAATGAACAGTTTATTTTCATCCGTGCCAATCCGAAGCTCATTCTCAGACTGTAAGCCTCCCTCACCTTCTGAGTTTTTGATCCATTTATTGTCCAGTTTGACCCGCGTATAAATTTGCCCTCCATGTTCCTTGCGATGATCATGTTCGCTGGAATAGGTTGAAGCTGAATCTGGAATTAAATTTTCAGTAATTTCCGGTGCTACTGAAGTTAAATAATGCTCTGACGATTGGAGTGATTGTTGATGATGCATCGAATGATCAGCATGCTGTTGAGATATATCTTCGGCAAAAACAGTCATATTTCCCAAAGCCAATACACTAGCCAAAACAGGCTTCAAACAAAGATTAATGGTGTGCATGAGCATCTCCTTGTTTTTCTACTGGTTTTGTCATGTGATGATGGGAATGCTCTTCCCGCACAGTATTCTGAGTCGAAACGTCATTTTCCTGAACATTTGCTACAATCAGTTTATTCATCATTCCGGCAGTCATGTGATACAACAGATGACAATGAATCGCCCATTCACCTAGTTCATCTGCAGTCAGCAAAGTCGTAACGGTTTTTCCAGGTGGGACAATCACTGTATGTTTATTCGGCATATCTATTGCAGACTGGCCATTTTCGAGCTGCATGAACATGCCATGTAAATGCATCGGATGTGCCATCATACTGTCATTGATAAATTTCAGCCTGATCCGTTCCCCAAATTTCACTTTGAGCGGCTCTGCTTCATTAAATTTCTTGCCGTTCATGGTCCAGATATACCGTTCCATGGTGCCGCCTAAACGAATCACCAATTCGCTTTCTGCGTCGCGAATATCTTTTTGCGGAGTTAAAGATTTGAGGTCGCTATATTGCAAAGCTTTATGCCCTACCGGTGTAGAGGCATTGGCCCAGCCGTAAACTGGTTGCTGCGTAGAAGTTTTGGCATCTTTTTCATGTTGCATATCCCCGGTCATATTTGAGTGATTCACATGATCTATAGCGAATGGAGTATCTGAATGCTCGGTATGATTGTCCTCTCCTTGCTCGATAACTTTAGCTGATGCATGCTGCTTATGCCCCATCATCGAATGTTCAGTATCTTTTTTGACATTCATGTCATGACTAGTATGATTCTGATGATTCATCTGCTCGTGTGCTTCACCCTGCATATTGCCATGTCCCATATCTTCCATGGTCAATAAGGCACGAGGACGGGATATAGGTTTGTGTATGGCATGATGAGCTGGCTTTAATTCATTCTGTAAGCTGCCAATCGCAAAACCGGAACGGTCAATCGATTCAGCTTCAATCTGATAATGTTCCGCAGTGGGCTCTACAATTACATCATAGGTTTCTGCGGCACCAATGCGGAATTCATCGACCGCTACAGGTTTGACAGGCTGCCCGTCTGCACTGACGACTGTCATTTTTAACTGTGGAATACGCACATCGAAGAATGACATGGCAGAGGCATTGATAAAACGCAGTCGCATTTTTTCATTCAGTTTAAACTGTCCCATCCAGTTCTGTTCAGGCGTTTTTCCATTCACCAAAAAGGTATAGCCGGTTACATCAGACAGATCGGTTTTCAGCATGCGCATCTGGTTCCACATTTTGCGATCATTCCAGGTGGCTTTAAGCCCTTCCCGTTTGATTTGCTGAAAAACATCGCTCAGAGTTTCACGCTGATTTTGATAATACTCGGCAGATTTTTTTAGATTATTCATGATCTGCTGGCCGGACTGCTCATGAAATTCTGAAAGCATGACCACATAATCACGCTCGGTCTGCTCATGTGCAGGAACTTCCACCGGGTTCTTGGGATAGATTACAAAGGCGCCGTAAAGGCCGTCCTGTTCCTGACCCTTGGAATGGGCATGATACCAGTAGGTTCCACTCTGGCGAATTTTAAAGCGATAGACAAATTCCTGATCAGGTGCAATACCCTGAAACCCGTTAAAACCCGGGACGCCATCCATAAGGCCGGGCAGCAATAAACCATGCCAATGCAGAGAGCTTTCTTTATTCTTTAGCTTGTTTTTGACGTGAATAACAGCTTCATCACCTTCCTCAAACTCCAGTAAAGGCGCAGGAAATTTTCCATTCACTGTAATACGCTGTACGGTTTTACCGGTGAGATTGACTGGACCTTCTTCAATAACTAGCTGATATTCTTTTACAGCAGCAAATAATGAAGACGAGATCACTAAACTTAAGCCCAATAACAGGCTTTGACTAATTTTAATCGACATAACTTAATCCTTGATTTATTAAAATATAAATAACGAGGATTAAGTTTTAGGTGGGCGCAGAATTTCCTGCCAATACCCGGCAAGGTGCTTTGCTTGATAATTAGAAATAAAAGTAGTTTCTAAGGCATGAATCTCAGGGAGAGTTAACTTCGAGATTTCCACATTGATCCAGCTACTCAGGTTATGGCAAGAAGCATAAATACAATCCGGACAGTCATCTTTATGGTCATTTAAGTCGGAGTGGCAATCCATGTCCTGACTCATATCATGAGCAGAACCATGCATAGCTTGATGCTGGCTATGTAACTTCTCTATTTCTGCCATTTCCTGACAATGGGAACTCATCTGCTTGGCTGACGTTTCCAGATGCATCGTTTTTGTTGAAGCAACAGATATACTGCTCCAGCCTACGGCGAAGACCATAAGCATTACAAACCAGATCTGTTTAAAGAACTGTCTGAGCACGATGCACCCTGAAAATATAAAAATGAGTTAACCCAAATAGCATAGGGTGGAATATTAAAATTCGCAAACTTTATAAACGCTTAATTTAAAGATTAATATTTTGTTCCTGATAAATTGATCACTTCTTAAAATAATTTAGCGGCAGCTTCAAATAAGACACACCATTGTTTTCTGGCATTGGAAACTGTCCTCCATTCATATTGATCTGGATGGCAGGCAAAATCAGTTTAGGCATACTTAGACCTGCATCACGCTGCTGACGCATCTGTACAAATTCAGATTTGCTAATCCCTTCACGGATATGAATGTTTTGCTGTTTTTGCTGCTGAATCGTGGTTTCACATTGATATTCATGACGTGACTCTGGCAAATAGTCATGACACAGAAATACACGGGTACTTTCCGGGAGTTGAAACAGCTTGTGAACAGAATCATATAAAACTGAGGCACTGCCATTTGGAAAATCACAACGGGCCGTGCCATAGTCCGGCATAAACAGTGTATCGCCCACAAAAACGGCATCACCAATCACATAGCTTAAACAGGCAGGTGTATGGCCAGGTGTAGGAATATTATAAACTTCCAGTTCTCCAATCTTGAAATGCTCACCATCTTCAAACAGATAGTCAAAAGGCTGATGCGCATTGATCTGTTTCATGTCCAGATGATATATCTTGCCAAAAGTTTCCTGCACCAGCGCAATTTTCTTACTAATTGCAATCTTGCCACCTAATTGCTGTTTTAGATATGGGGCAGCTGTCAGATGATCAGCATGTACATGAGTTTCCAGAATCCATTCCACGGTCAAACCTTGTGATTTTACATAGGCAATCATCTGATCGGCATGCTCTGTCGATGTGGTGGCAGACGCAGCATCATAATCCAGCACGCTATCAATAATGGCACATTGGGCAGTTTGAGGATCGCTCACCACATAACTAAAAGTATTGGTATTTTTATCAAAAAACGCTTTGACGTTTGGCTGCTGTGTCATATTTATACTCCTGCCCATTTACGGTGAATCCAGACCCCAAGCAGCATAGCTGAAATAAAATACAAGGCTTGATAATGTCCCAAACCAATCAGGGTAAAACTGGGTGCCGGACAAATGCCTGCAATTCCCCAACCGATACCAAATAATAAACTACCCGACAGCAGTTTAGGGTCAATTTTTTGATTCTTTGGTAAATCAATGGGTTCATTAAATAAAGTGGTCGGATGTGGATTATGTTTAGCTTTCTGGAAAGGAATAAAAGCCACCAGAATTGCCCCCATCATGACAAAGGCAAGACTGGCATCCCAATCCCCAAACAGATCCAGAAAATCCAGAACTTTTTCAGGATTAGACATACCTGAGAGCATTAAGCCGACTGAAAACAGGCCACCAAATAGAAAAGCCAATAGATTTTTCATTTAGATAGCTCCAACCAGATGACGAACAACATAAACCGTGATAAATCCCGCCAGCATAAAAGACCCGGTCGCAACAAAGGAGCGATTTGACAGACGGCTAATCCCACAGATGCCATGCCCACTGGTACAACCTGAACCTAAACGTGTACCAAAACCGACCAGCAAACCGGCAATGACCATCATCCATGGGCTGGCATTCAGCTCAATTTCTGGCTGAAACAATACGCCGTAGATAAATGGAACTATAAATAGTCCTGCTAAAAACCAGACCGCAGGAGTTTTGAAGATCGTCTTTCGATTAAGTACTTGCCCAATCAAACCACTCACGCCCGCAATACGGCCATTCACATACAGATAGCCGACCACTGAAAGACCAAGCAGTAATCCACCGAGAAACGCTGCCAAAAAGTCATGCATGAGCATATCCAACTTACAATATATAATTTTATATTATATAATTATAAATATTAATCAAGGCGGTTTTTAAATATTGCGTGACTAATACAGGTTTTTTTATATGACAGCAGATGAATCTCAGACACGTATTGATTTTTCTCAGGCTCATGTGGTGAGCGAACGCTTAAAAGTGTTGTCGAATTCTGACCGCCTGAAAATTCTATGTGTACTGGTCGATAGTGAAATGAATGTGCAACAGATTGAGCTACAAACAGATATTCACCAACCCACTCTCTCACAACAACTTACGGTACTGCGAAAAGCCGAAATGGTCAGCACGCGTCGTGAAGGAAAGCAGATTTTCTATCAGCTTTCCGACCCCAAAGTACTTACCCTGATGCAAACCTTGTATCAGCTTTATTGCAAGGCTTAAGTGATAAGAAAAATCTTTATTTATCCATAATTGGAGAATACAAATTCTTAAAATATTTAAAAATTAAGTATTTTCAGGAATATCTGCTGGAGCTGTTCTGGTATCACTTTGAATCAGGCCGTCAACTAACTTGATGGTGCGATCACAACTAACAGACAAGCGCGGATCATGAGTCACCAGCAAAATGGCACAGCCCTGTTCCTTATTTACTTTACGAAACAGTTCAAAAACTTCAGACGCGGTCTGGGTATCCAGGTTCCCGGTCGGTTCATCGGCCAGTAACAAGGCGGGTTCTGTAATCAGTGCCCGAGCAATTGCAACACGCTGTTGTTGCCCGCCGGAAAGCTCATTCGGTTTTCGATGTGCATACTTTTCCAGCCCGACTGCAGCCAGAAGTTCATAGGCTCGGTCTAGAGCCTTTTGATCAGGCTTTCCATGCGCCATCATTAACGGCATAAGGACATTGTCTAATGCATTAAAAGCTTGAATCAGATGGTGAAACTGAAATACAAAACCAATACTGCTGCCGCGTAATGCGGTACGTGCAGCGTCATCCATACGGCTGGTGGGTTGACCAAGCAGATATAGTTCACCGCTAGTTGGCTGGTCCAATAGACCCAGAATATTCAATAAAGTACTTTTCCCCGAGCCTGAAGGACCAATTAGTGCTGCAAAGTCATTACGTTCAATACACAAATCAATGCCATGCAGAACTTCGACTTCATTAGGCTGACCAATATTATAAGATTTACGTAGTGCTTCCAGCCGCAAGACTTCATTCGATGAATCAGACATGACGAATTGCCTCCACAGGATCAAGTGCCGCAGCACGACGGGATGGTATAGCCGCTGCCACTACACCAGTCAATGTGGCCAGCAATAAAGCCAGCAATAGCAGATTGATTGAAATTGGAATATAGAACAGGCCTGGGCCAAATTCATTAAAGATCCAGACCAGTAAATAACTGACTGCACTGCCGATAATAGACCCCAACAAGCCAAAAATTGCGCCCTGAAACAGGAAAACGCGCAGGATTTGTCTTTGTGTAGCCCCTGTCGCCCTTAAAATGCCAATTTCACGAGTCCGTTGTACGACACTGACTGACAAGACGCTAGCAATACCAAAAGCAACGGATATGGCCACAAAAATAATAATCATATTGGTTGAAAGGCTCTGCGCTGAGATGGCATTCATTAACTGGCCATTGGTTTTAATCCAGCTTTCTGCCTGTAAGGAAGTCAAACGCCCGACCTGCGTTGCAATATTTTCTGCTTCAAAAATATCTTCTACCGTCAGGTCGATTACGGTGATCCCACCTGGCAGACTGAGTAAGGACTGCGCCTGCTTTAAATCCATATAGACATAGCGCGAATCCAGCTCACGTACTCCGAGTTCAAAAATCCCGGCAATATTTACGACAGTACTATTGTCCTGCCCGGTATCTAATCGTAGCTTGCTACCCACCTGTACACCCAGATCTTTAGCCAGCTGACTGCCAATGAGTACATCATCCGCGCCGACACGTAACTGTCCACTGATCATATATTCTTTAAGTGGAATAATTTTCTGATAACGTTCTGGGTCCATGCCCACCAGCGCAACTGATTCCTGAGCTTCACCGCGCTGTGCAAATGCAGGTCCAGAAACTACAGGAGAAACAGCTGTCAATAAAGGCACCTGATCCAAGGTCGTCACGACTTCTTGCCAGTTATTGATAGAGCGCAGCCTTTGAGCCCGTTTATCTTCCAGAACCAGCTGCACAGTGCCTGCGGGTGCTGATATAACTTGGTTCACTTCATCGGGAGACAATAAACGGATATGCGCCTGCGTTCCTAAAGTCCTGTCGATGATATTGGACTGCAAGCCCTGTATCAGTGCCGAGATAAAAACAATCACAGACACCCCTACAGCAACACCCACTGTAATCATCAGAGATTGCATCCGGCCTTCTCGCAAAAAACTGATTGCGATTTTCCATTCGATCCAGAGACGCCCTAGTAATTTTTTCACTCGAATTTCACCGGTAATTCATTTTTATTGCTGGCATCATTATTCTGGTCGGCATAGTTGATTTCTTCGGGCTTAAATCGAACTCGTGTGCCATCTTTTAAAGTTGAAGTTGCATCTGACAGTACCTGGTCACCCGCTTTTAAACCGGAAATCACTTCGGACATGGCAAGTCCACGCAGACCCAGTTGCACTTTTTGTCGCTGGATTTTGCTATCACGTACCAGTAATACGGTGGCCTGATCGCCCTGTACTTTCCCTAGCGCATCATTCGGAATCGCTAAGGTACGATCACGGCGACCTGTCTCGACATTAACCGATACCGTCATATCCTGACGCAGGAAATCAGGTACCGGATCAACCGATAGACGCACTTCTACCGTGCCGCGTTGAGGATCGATACTCGGTGCAATAAAATTAATTCGTGCCGGAAAAGGTTTATCCGGATAAGCATCGGCAATTGCAGTGGCTTTCTGGGATAAAGCTAGCCGTGACAGATTACGTTCATCCAGTGGTACACGGATTTCGGTATTACCATCCATTGCAATGGTAAATAAGGTACGTCCTGGCTGAACCAGATCGCCAGGCTCAACATCACGGGTCAGCACCGTTCCAGCAACAGTTGCCCGGATTTTAGTTTTAGCCAGTTGAGCCTGTGCTACCGAAAGCTGCTCACGCAATGAAGCCTCCTCTACCTGACCAGGTGCCAGTGCAGCTGCTTTTAAACGCACAGTTTCATAATTATTGCGTGCTACCCTTTCTGCCTCTACAGCCTGTTCAATTTCTTCTGCCGAAAGGATGCCTGCTTCGGCATTGCGACGACGCGTCGCTTCACGGCTGGCCTGTTCCAGCTGAGCTTTTGCTGAAGCTAATTCTGCTGAGGCTTGTGGACGGCGATTGGTTGCCAGTTCATTCAATGCGACTTCTGCCTGACGGACTTGGGCTGCCAGTTCATCCGATTTAAGTACAACCAGCAAATCGCCCGGTTTGACCCGATCACCTTCCTTGACCCGACGTTCTAGTACCACGCCGGTTACTTCACTACCGACTTGAGCACGTGAAACGGTGATTACCTGCCCGGTAGCAACGACTGATTGCACCAGCGGCATCGGCTCTAAGGTATAACCTGTAACTTGTGGCCCTTGCCACCAGCGAAATACGCCAAATGCAACGAGCAGAAGTAAAAGAATCAGGACAATATATTTATAGCGGATAGCGCGCAATGTGCTTCTCCATTCTGGTTAAAAGCGCAGTTGTAAAGAAATACTTGTAGCTTATCTAGCTGTATATTTTAGATTTATTTGGTTGTAAATAAGTTATTGGTTTTATTTTGCAGATTGGTTCTTAAATCGACTTAACTCTGCTGCAATCCACTGAAGGTATATTCCTGCTTATCGCTCTTTTCCCTAAAAATAAACCCGATATTTCATTCTAGAAGTGAAATTTGAATAACCAAAACAGGCAGTTCTAAAGTGTCAATTTAAGCTAAATGTATAAATGCTAAATCTTGCACAGGTTCTGTTATGAAATGTTGAGTCTAATTCAATCCCAACTAAAAGCTCCTAATATATTTTTTCATCAAGAGCAATCATGGAAAAAATATGAATAACTATCCTGAAACTCCAGCTTCAACTGAAACCCAAGCCCATCAACCGGGTGACCAGACTAAAATGGATCCTACCCCGGAAGTCATTAAAGAGAATTATAAAGGTAGCGATAAATTAAAAGGCAAAGTAGCACTCATTACAGGTGGTGACAGCGGGATTGGTCGCTCTGTATCAGTATTGTTTGCCCGCGAAGGTGCTGATATTGCCATTTGCTATCTGGATGAAGACCGGGATGCGCTTGATACCAAAAAAATGGTTGAAGCAGAAGGACGCCGTTGCCTGCTGATTCAGTGCGATTTACAGCATCCTGATGAAATCAAGAAAATGGTGGAGCAGACCCTTCAGGAATTTAAAACCATTAATATTCTGGTAAATAATGCAGGTGTGCAGTATCCGCAGGACAGTATTACTGATATTTCTCCAGACCAGTTATTCAAGACCTTTAATGTCAATATCCTGTCCATGTTCCATCTGACTCAGGCGGTGCTTCCGCATATGCAGGCAGGTGACAGTATTATTAATACGACCAGTATCACCAGCTATCATGGACATGACACGCTGATAGACTATTCGAGTACCAAAGGCGCAATTACTTCATTCACCCGCAGCTTATCTACCAATCTGGCGAAGAATAAAACCGGAATTCGTGTGAATGGTGTTGCACCAGGCCCAATCTGGACACCACTCATTCCAAGTAGCTTTGATGAAGAACAACTGGAAGATTTTGGTAAACAGACACCAATGGGACGCATGGGACAACCGAGTGAGGTCGCTCCTGCCTATTTATTTCTGGCCAGTGAAGAAGCCAGCTATATTTCAGGTCAGGTCATTCACGTAAATGGTGGCAGTATTATTAACGGCTAATCAAAGTTTGAAAGTAGATTGCGGTCTTTCTAGCCGTTATCTACTTTCTTCTAAAATATTTAATACGTTTTAGTTTAGACATCTTTAAAAAAAAAGAATTTGATGGATATCTATAAAATCCATCTTGTAGCTATAAAACAATTTAAACAAATCCTGACAGATGATTACCCGCGCCAAAATCATCCCTTGTTATAGTGATTTCAGACCCTACCTGATGAGGATAGTAAAATGCCTAGAGGTGATAAATCAGCTTATACCGAAAAGCAAAAACGGCAAGCTAAGCATATTGAAGACAGTGAAAAAGATCGTGGTCGTTCTGAAGATGAAGCAGAACGTATTGCCTGGTCGACTGTGAATAAGCAGGACGGCGGTGGCAAGAAAAAGAAAGACTGAGCTGTCCAAAGTTCAAGGAAAGTGATGCTATTGATTTAGCATCATTTCAACTATTTCGATTTTATTCTTTTTATTTTTAAATAATCGAAAAAGTCTGATGGCGTTAGATATTTAGATTCTTCCGTCTGTTTCATCAAATCATTCAAGATAATTTTAGGGAAAAATATGAAAATTCTGATTGTATTAACCTCCCATGATCAACTTGGCGAAACGGGTAAAAAAACCGGATTCTGGCTCGAAGAACTCGCCGCGCCTTATTACACTTTTATTGATGCAGGCGCAGACGTAACGTTAGCCTCTCCAGCCGGTGGCCAGCCACCACTTGATCCAAAAAGTAATGAACCTGATGCGCAAACCGAAACAACCAAACGTTTTGAAGCAGATGAAGTAGCCATGCAGGCACTTGCCAATACGCATAAATTAAGTGAAGTGCTAAATCAGGATTTTGATGCGGTCTTTTATCCGGGCGGTCATGGACCGTTATGGGATCTGGCCAATGACCAGCATTCTATTTCCTTAATTGAACAGACTCTACAGGCCAATAAACCTGTGGCACTTGTCTGTCATGCACCGGGTGTACTTCGCGATGTTAAGAATGCAGAAGGCCGACCTATTGTCGAAGGCAAATCAGTGACTGGCTTTAGTAATACCGAAGAAGATGGTGTTGGCCTGACAGATATTGTGCCATTTTTAGTTGAAGATACGCTGAAAGAAAAAGGCGGACAGTATTCCAAAACTGAGGACTGGCAAGTGCATGTACAGCAAGATGGCCTGTTAATTACCGGACAGAATCCGGCATCTTCTGCTGCAACGGCTGAGGCACTATTAAAGTTATTAAAATAAGATTTCATCCAGATATAAGTCATTGTAGACCAGTTACTTATTTACTGGTTAAAAACCCTGATGTGATGTCACATCAGGGTTTGTTCAGTTTTATTCTCAGTTCTAATTCGCTACTGCTGCTGTTGATGCAATATGCTGGGCCAGTAACTCTCTGAGTTTAAATTTCTGGATTTTCCCCGATGGCGTCATTGGAATCTCGTCCCAAATTTCCAAACGTTCTGGAATATATTGAACTGCCAGATTATGGGTTTTCAGGAAATCGACCAAATCATTAAAACTTAAAGACTGTGAAGGATCTTTTAACTTAATAATCGCACAGGCACGCTCACCCAGCCGTTCATCTGCATAAGCCACTAAAGCGACCACCGCCACATTGGGATGTTTATATAAAAGTGATTCAATTTCTGCGACCGGAATATTTTCACCGCCACGAATGATTACATCCTTTTTACGGCCACAAATCCGGATATAACCTTTTTCATCCTGATAGGCGATATCGCCCGTATCAAACCAGCCATCTGCATCGGTATCATTTAAATGAGCACGTTTGAGGTAGCCACCGAATCCAGAACAAGCGCGAATCATCAAGCGACCAGACTCATTCACCGGCTTGGCCTTCCCTGTTTTATCGACAATTTTGACGTCTACACCCGGCAAGGCGATGCCATCAGTATTAAAAGAACGTTCATCGTCATCTTCTGGACAGGTAGTAGTGACCGCACCACATTCGGTCATACCCCAGGCTGAAATCACTTTTACGCCTAAAATCTCCCGGGCTTTTTGTACAAGAGGTCCTGGAATTGGCGCACCAGCACAAAGGAAAATTTTCAGTGAATCGACTTTGTCATGCTGTTCAGCCACAGTATTGGACAGGTCATTCAGGAATGGTGTGGAAGCCATGGTGAAATTCACCTCATGCTGATGAATCAGATCGACTGCTTTGGAGACATCCCAGACATCCTGTAATACCACTTTGGTATTGAGCTGAATTGGCATCATCAGGCCATACATAAATCCGGTCTGATGCGCCATCGGTGATGCCATCAACACCACATCATTTTCAGTTAAATGCAGTCGCTCTGCATAAGGCACAATATTGGAAAATAAGGTATTGGCCGTATGCATCACGCCTTTCGGTTCACCTGTGGTGCCCGAAGTAAAGATCAGTTGGGTAATATCATCTGGGCCAGATTCAAGCCCATCTAGCTCAGCAATGGCTGCAGCATTCTGTTCCAGACTATGATTAAGCAACAGGTGATCAAAATTATTCTCGCCATCCCCATTCACTACAACTACGTGTTTTAGGGTTTCCAGCTTGCTTTGTAGCTGATTGGCCAACTGTTCATGGCTAAAATTGCGGAAAGTTTTAGGCACAACAAAAACTTTGGATTCACCATGTTTCAGCATGAATTCCAGTTCACGCTCACGGAATATCGGTATGAGTGGATTCAATACGGCCCCAATACGACTACAAGCCAGATACAGCAAGGTAAATTCCCACCAGTTCGGTAACTGGCAAGACACCACATCATTTTTCTCCACACCCAACTGTTTCAAGCCCAGCGCAATTTTATTGGTCATATTCCAAAGCTGCTGGTAGCTGAAGGTCTGTTCAGTTTGATTCTCGACCTTAAAACTCACTAAAGCTGTTTTGTCCGGATTTTTTTCTACCGCACTGCGCAAAAAATCGAGAATTGTTTGATTGAGCCAGTGTCCCTGTTTGAGCATGGCCTCTTTTCTTGTCGGGATTAGAACCGCATCGAAATCCATTCGCTTATTCCTCATTTTTTATAATAGTCTTATTTTGGCGGGGGCATACTTTCCTTAAGCTGGTACAGCCTTACGTCCTGCCTTATGCCGAGCGATAATTGTTTTCATGATCTGTGCTGTTCCGTCGCCAATCTGGAAGCCCAGTACATCACGCATGCGCTGTTCCATCACACCACGATCATAACCGGCATGACCAAAAGTCAGCAGGCATTGATGAATCACATCATAGGCCAGTTTCGGCCCCCACCATTTACACATGCCTGCTTCAGAGGTATGTGGCAGATGGTTGTCTTTCAACCATAATGTTTGCAGACAAAGTAAGCGCGCAGCTTCAACCTGCGTTTCATATTCTGCTAACGGATGGGAAACACCCTGGAAAGCAGTCAATGGCTGACCAAAAGCTTCACGTTGCGCAGCATATTCCCAAGCCTCATCCAGACTGACGCGTGCAACCGCCAAAACTTGCAGACCAATCAGGGCACGCGAGAAATCAAAGCCTTGCATAACCTGAACGAAACCTTTATTTTCATTGCCCAGACGATGATTTACTGGTACACGGACATTGTCAAAGAAGATCGAACCGCGACCAATCGCACGCTGGCCGTGACAGTCAAAACGTGTGGTGCTGATGCCTGGTAAGTTCATTGGAACTAAAAGCGCCGTAACACCATGGGCTCCGCTCTCATTTGTACCGCTGCGGCCAAAGACCACTGAAGCATCTGCCTGATCGGCTGCTGAAATCGAAGTTTTTTCACCGTTAATGACATATTCATCGCCATCACGTACGATCTTTAAGCGTAAATTGGCAGCATCTGAACCACCACGTGGTTCGGTCAATGCAATTGAAAAAATTGCTTCACCAGCAGTCAGTTTTTTTAACCACGGCTCCACCACTTCAGGTTGGCCATGTTCTGCCAGAATCTGGCCATTTAACGATGCAAGCAGATTGATATAGGAAAAACTTAAATCAGCCTTGGCAATGGCTTCATGGATAATCCCTGCTGCCAATCGGCCCATCCCCTGACCGCCATATTGTTCTGGGAGCTCTGGCGCAATAAAGCCCATTTCACCCATTTTTTTGACTAGATCACGATCAAAGACTCGGCTTTGGTCGCGCTCCAGAAATCCGGGAGCCACATATTTCTGGGCAAATTTTTCTGCCGTTTCAGCTAAAAATTCTAGATCTTCGGTGATATAAGGATTCTTTTTCATTAATGAGTCTCCTTATTTGGCATATTTACGGAATTCAGGCTGACGTTTTTCCTTCAATGCATTCACGCCTTCACGAGACTCTTCAGTATCGTAATAAAGTTTTAGCGCATACATACCCATGCCAGCGATCCCTGCCTGATGTGCGGTATCCATATTGAAACTGCGTTTGGCAATCGCGATTGCGGTCGGACTACGCTGACAGATTTCTTCGCCCCATGCCTGAACTTCTGCATCAAGTTGATCTGCCGGCACACATTTATTGGCCAAGCCAATTTCAACCGCTTCCTGACCAGAATAACGGCGGCACATATACCAGATTTCACGGGCTTTCTTCTCACCGACGACGCGTGCTAAAAACGCTGTGCCATAACCGGGATCAACTGAACCCATCTTTGGTCCGACCTGACCGAAAATGGCTTTTTCTGAACAGATAGTCAGGTCACAAATGGTGGCCAAGACATTGCCACCACCAATCGCATAACCTTGTACCCGTGCAATTACCGGTTTTGGTACGTCACGAATGGCGGTATGCAATTCTTCCATCGGTAAACCAATGGTGCCACGACCGTCATAATTGCCATCATGTGCAGACTGGTCACCACCGGTACAAAACGCTTTTTCACCCGCACCCGCCAATACAATCGCACCAACATTACGGTCATAACCAGCCTTGTTTAAGGCCTTAATCAGTTCATCACAGGTCGTACCACGAAAAGCATTCATTTTTTCTGGACGATTAATTGTGATCCAAGCTACACCGTTTTTTACTTCGTATAAGATATCTTCAAAATTCATGTTCATTACGTCCTGTACTGTTTTATCTGTCTGATTTATTGTCGATTAATTTGATGTTTTAACCGTTCATGGTCAGGCCACCAGAGACACTAAGCACCTGTCCAGTAATAAAGCTGGCATCTTCGCTCAAGAAAAAGGCAATCGCAGATGCCAAATCATCCGGTTGACCCAAACGGCCCAGTGGAATGGCACGAACAAAGGCTTCACGTAATTTTTCCGGATTCGACGCACCTTCAGTCACGCCTGCCAGTAAGGCCGTATCCGTCGGTCCTGGGCAAATCACATTAATTTTGATGTTGTGGCGTGAATGTTCGCGTGCCAGCGTTTTGGAGAAAGATAGCAAACCTCCCTTACAGGCGGCATAGACAGCTTCGCCCGAAGAACCGACACGGGCTGCATCTGAGGCAATATTAACGATGCTGCCGGAATTACGTTCGACCATGCCTTTCAGCACAGCAAAGTGCATATTCAGCATACCGACCAGATTGATCTGGATCAGTTTCTGCCATTCGTCTGGGGTGCTTTTAATGAAGGGTTTAAAAATGTCCCAACCAGCATTATTCACTAGTCCATCGATCGGGCCTAATTCAGTTTCCGTTTTTTGAACCGCCTGTTCAACGACGTTACTTTGGGTAATATCACATTGAATCGCCAGCGCCCGACCGTATTGATTAATTTCATTTGCCAACTTCTCGGCAGCTTCCAGATTCATATCAAAAATAGCAACTTTAGCGCCTTCTTCTGCCAAACGTCGGCAGGTTGCGGAACCTATTCCGCCTGCACCACCTGTCACAATCACGACCTTATCTTTTAATCCTTTCATTGTTTTATCCCTACGCTATTTGTTGTCGAATTTAATCGGCTATTGTTCTAATTCGGTGTGTTTTATCTAAAATAGAAAGAGATTGAATTTATGTCAACATATTTACATAAAATAATATTTATATTTTTATAAATCTATAAATAACAATTATTTAATAATTTTATTTATTCAATGTATTGACCTATATTGACTTTTATCTTTAGAGTAACCAATATCTAGTCCCAGCTTATTACTAAACTATTTCTATTTAAGGAAGGATGTTCTATTTCTTTAGATTGCTAGATGACTGTCTTGCTATTCAGCTAGGGAACGAACTGAGACCGTGAATATCAAGAGAGATATTTTGAATTGTTCAACTGCTTAGTACAGGATTTAAAGGTGCAGATTTCTGCTAAAACACTATGATTTTTAAAACAAATTATAAAAGAAACTGAATTATGCGAAAAAGCGATAGGTTATACTTTGCGCCGTTTAGCTATTTCAGTTTTGAGGATGTTGCATATAGTGAGTGATACTTTGTCAAAAAAATATGATCAATCCTTATATTCCGCTCATAACCGGCTGTTTTTCCGTCTGTTTCAGGTGGGAAACAGTCTGGATCGAAAATGCTTAAATGAGCTAAAAATATCTCCAGTGCATTGGGCCGTGCTGGGTGCCCTGTCTCGTCCTAAAGTTAAATCTGGTATGTCTTTTTCAGATCTGACTGAATATCTGGGGGTAAGCCGCCAAAATCTGGATGCGGTCTTAAAACGACTGGAACGTGATGGACTGGTAGAGCGTGTTATCAATGAGCAGGATCGACGTGCCAAAATTGTTGCGCTTACCACTGAGGGTTTTCAGACCTGGGATAGCCTGCAGGATGATTTTTTTGAGTTTTATGGACAAGCCCTCAATAAGCTGGCTTTTGATGATGTCATCACCTTGATCCATTTACTCAATAAAGTAAATGATGGTCTGAAAAGTATTCACCTGCAAAAAGAGTTAGACCAATAAAAATAGAAATCTTATTTTAAAATTAAATAGATAAAAAAATGAGCCCTTATGAGGCTCATTTTTAATATCATTGTTTAAAAGATAATTATGCTTTTTGTGGGTCGTATTGACGATCTTTGATAAAGATCCCAGACACTGCACCACACAAGAAATAGGCTCCGCCCATAATCAGGAAGCCCAAGCCAATTGAACCTCCGCTGGCTGCTGCACCAATAATCGCAGGTGCAAACATCGCACCAATACGTCCTGCATTATAAGCACCACCGACGGCTGTACCGCGGATCGAAGTGGCAAAGCTTTCGGTCATATAAGTGGCATTAATTGCATACGGAATACCATAGAGGAAGCCAAAGAAAATCAGCAGATAGGCAATATTATCCGGGGTGTTGAACAGCACAATTACGGGTAAGAAAATCGCCGTACCAATCGCGCCAAACGAGAAAACGGCGCGTCGACCTAAACGGTCTGCAGCAAAACCGGCCAGAACTTTACCAAAAATCATGGCAACATAGGTTCCGATCATATAACCTGCCATTGATTTAAAGTTCATATGTAATTCAGATTCTAGATAAGCAGGCATCCAGTTATTTACGCCGTAATAGCCAAACTGCAGGAACCCAGCCGTAAAAATCCATAAAATAAACATTTTACGATTCGCAGGATCTGCAAAGATTTCTTTGACGGTACTTTTCTTAACAGGCTGTTTGGTGGTGACTTCAGCGGGTGCATATAAACGCAATAATCTTGCACGCTGCCACGATTCAGGTTCAGGAACCAGTTTCTGGATAAAAATCGCCATAATGGATGGGATAATCGCGACAAAAAACAGGGTACGCCAGCCATATTCAGGAATAATCCAACCTGCCAATACAGTAGCTACGATATAGCCTACCGTCCAACCTGCCTGTAAGGTACCTAAAATTGTAGTCCGGTATTTGGTTGGTACATATTCAGCCATCAGTGTACTGGCTGCAATATATAAAGACCCGATCCCAAATGCAGACAGAAAACGTAGTACGGCGAACTGTTCATAATTTTGGGTAAAGCCCAAGGCTGCAGTTAATACTGAAAAGATCAGAATTGAAATAACGACTGTACGTACCCGACCTAAACGGTCGCAGGCCCAGCCACCAATAAAACCTCCAATCGCCATACCCGCCAGTGTAAAACTACCCAAGGTACCGGCTTGTAAATTACTTAAACCAAATTCTGCTTTCAGGCTGTTTAAGCTGAAGGACAGCAGTAGCATGTCCGCGCCATCGACCAGGAGTGCCAAAAAGGCAAAGACAAAGGCAATCTGCTGGGTTCGTTTGGTAGTGGGTTTTATCTTTGCGAGTTCTCTTTCTAAAAGTTGTTCTCTTACTAATTCCGTCATATTTAAATCTCTATTCCTATCCTTAGGTTTTTTCATTCTGATCTTGTGTATGCACACTTCTGTATGCATGCGCTTTAAGCGCGATCCGTTTTCAAAGCACAGTACTTACTCCTGTTCTTATAGTCTCATTCCCGAGACTTTTCCCTTTCCTGTTATTTTTGAATCGTATTTATTCTCGTCATCAGGCTAAAGAAGTTAGGATGATTTTTCAATCATTTTAGATGTTTTATTTTGTTAGACGAAATTAAGTATCGTAAAGTTGATTGTTTTTCCATTTTCATATAGCTTTAAAGCGATTATTAAAATGACATGTAATCTAAATAACATCGAACAAGGAGCGTAACGATGGGTGCTTTAACGGGCTTTCGTGTACTGGATTTAAGCCGGATTTTGGCTGGTCCTTGGTGTAGCCAGATTCTGGCGGACTTAGGTGCAGAAGTGATTAAAATTGAAAAGCCTGATCATGGAGATGACACACGAATCTGGGGACCACCTTGGCTTAAAAATAATCAGCAGGAAGATACCCATGAATCGGCTTACTACCTTTCAGCCAATCGTGGTAAACATTCGGTTGCCGTAGATTTATCTACCCCGGAAGGTCAACGCATTATCAAGAAACTCGCAGAACAAAGCGATGTAGTCATTGAGAACTATAAAGCGGGTTCATTGAAAAGATATGGTCTGGATTATGAAAGTCTGAGCCAGATAAATCCGCGTCTGGTGTACTGTTCAATTACCGGCTTTGGCCAGAATGGCCCGCGTGCGCAAGAACCAGGCTATGACTTCATTGTTCAGGGTATGGGCGGTATGATGAGTGTTACGGGTGAACGTGATGACCTTCCAGGGGGTGGTCCGCAAAAAGCAGGTCTAGCCTTTGCTGATCTGACCACTGGCTTATATGCTGCAATTGCGATTCAAGCTGCTTTATTGTCTCGTGAAAAAACTGGTGAAGGTCAGCATATTGATATGGCACTGCTGGATACCCAGGTCGCTTCCCTCTCTGTTCTAGCCATGAATTATCTGACCTCAGGTAAAGTCCCTGGCCGCTTCGGAAATGCCCATGCCAATATTGTGCCTTATCAGGTGTTTAAAGCACAGGAAGGTGAGTTCATTATTGCCTGTGGGAATGACCTGCAATTTCAAGCGCTGTGTCAGGCCGTGGGTTTGAATAACGTGGCAGAAGATCCGCGCTTCTTGAAAAATTCAGGACGGGTTACACATCGTGAAGAACTCACCACTCTCTTACAGGCTCATTTCTACTCTCAACCGGCAAAACACTGGGTAGATCTGATTCATGCAGTCAAAGTTCCAGTGGGCATGATCAATAACCTGAAACAGGCTTTGGAAGAAGAACAGGTTCTGGCGCGTGAAATGGTCATTCATATGCCGCATACTCTACGTGACGATTACACCTCGATTGGTTCGCCGATTAAACTTTCCAAGACCCCGGTAGAATATAAAAAAGCACCACCGTGTCTGGGTGAAGATACCGACGCCATCTTGAGCCAGTATTTAAGCCCTGCTGAAATGGAAGAGCTGAAAAGTAAAAAAGTCATCCAGCAGCGCTAAACTAGCAAGCAATAAAAAAGGAATCGAAAGATTCCTTTTTTATTTTGACTATGTCATTCCTTAACAGGCTTTAGCATCCGGCTGCACGGTTTTAGGCAACTCACGACGTAGAATTTTACCGACTGCAGACTTTGGCAAACCAGACACAAACTCAATATATTTTGGCAGCTTATAACTGGTCAGTTGTAGTCTCAGATAGGTCATGACTTCCTTCTCGGTCAGACTGGTATCCTGTTTTACAATAAAGGCTTTCGGAACTTGTCCAGATTTTTCATCATCCACTCCAATGACGGCACATTCCAGTACTTTAGGATGTTTGGATAAAACGCCTTCCAGCTCATTTGGATAGACATTAAAGCCGGAGACCAGAATCATGTCCTTTTTACGGTCCAGAATAGTGATATAACCCTGCTCGTCCATACAACCGATATCACCTGTCAGGAAGAAACCATCTTTGGTAAATACCTGTGCTGTTGCTTCCGGTTGCTTCCAGTAACCTTTCATCACCTGAGGGCCGCGAATAGCAATTTCTCCAGCCTGATGAAGTGCTACAGGTTTTCCTTCATCATCCAGAATCTGAATTTCTGTGCCTGCCAATGGCAAGCCAATACTACCGCTAAAGCGCTTGCTTAAAGGCGGGTTAAATGTTGCCGTTGGTGAGGTCTCAGAAAGACCGTAGCCTTCATAGATATGACAGCCTGTGACTTCATACCATAATTCTGCCGTATTTTTTAAAACAGATGCACCGCCACCTGTCGTGGTTTTTAGGCGTGAGTGATCCAGCTCGCGAAAACGTGGATGATGAGCCAATGCATTAAACATGGTATTCACGCCCGGAAACACCGTCGGAGGATGTTTATGATATTGATCTACCAATGCATCCAGATCTCTTGGATTTGGAATCAGGACATTGGTAAAACCGCGACTCAGACCATAACTGAACAGGCAAATAGTAAAACCATAAATGTGATACAGCGGCAAGGCACAAAACACATATTCTTCTTCAGTGGCATAACGATCGCCAAAATGGCTAATGAACACCGTACTGTTCTGGGCAATATTAAATAAGATATTGCGATGACTGAGTTCAGCCCCTTTGGAAACACCTGTAGTCCCACCGGTATATTGCAGAATGACAGTATCTTCCTGCTGCTGTACAGGCGCTACAAAATCAATCACCTGTACCTGATCAATGGCCTGCTTAAAGTCAGAAAAATGTTTATCAGGATATTGCGCTGTTTGGCTATAAATTGAAACTGACTGATCCTGAATGAAATCGAGCGGATGGGTAGAAATCACATGTTTTAGCGCAGAACATTCATCCAGATTATTTAACTGTTCTAAGGTTGAGCCCAGAATAATCAAGGCTTCTGCTCCTGAATCCTGAACTTGATGATACAACTCACGCTGGGTGTACATCGGGTTTACATTAACCAGAATATAACCCGCACGAATAATCGCGAAAGTCGCAATCGGATATTGAATAATATTCGGCAACATCACCGCGATGCGGCTACCGGCTGCCAAGCCTAGATTTTGAAGATAGGTCGCCAGTTTCTGGCTATAAACGTCAATCTCCTGATAGCTGAACTTTCGATCCAGATAAAAGAATGCAGTCTTATCCTTAAACTTAAGCAGATTCTCTGCAATTGTCGTACTCAAAGTTTTTTCAGGATCAGGCCGGGTAAATTCCGGATTAACATTCCATTTTTTATATTCTTCCATCCATGGCTGACTAGTCATTACAGCACTCCTATCCTTGATTTTAAAATTTATTTTGTATCGTGAAACTTTATTTTGATTAAAAAATAATAACGTTATCTTTCCTCCCAAATCAATGCAATATTTGGCTAATTTCAAATTTTTACAAATAAAATCACGAATTTTATGGCTAATTATTTGGATATATTTTATCAATTAATAATATGACATTTCTTATAGCGAAATAATAAATCAGTAAAAGCAACAAAAGAATGTCGATCCATTCTTATAAAACAACAACGTAACAAGGAAAGGATGTCGATGATGACGTATGAAACTTCAGTGCTAGAAGCTGAACAGGTCACAGTTCAGCCTAAAAAAATATGGATGACCGCATTTATTCTATGTTTTCTTATTTTACTTACAGACGGTGTTGATCTGGCTTTTTTGGCCTATAGCCTCACCAGTATCAAAGCTGAATTTAATTTAACCACGGTTCAGGCAGGTGCCTTAGGCAGCTGGAGTCTGGTCGGTGGAGTGATTGGCGGATTAATTGGCGGTTGGGCCTTTGACCGTTTTGGCCGGGTGAAAGTTATTGTATTTTATATGATTCTTGCTTCCAGCTTATCCTGCACCTTGGGCTTTGTCGAATCTTACCATCAGTTTTTAATTATTCGCAGTATTGCAGCTATTGGACTGGGTTCCCTATACATCGCCTGTAATACCTTAATGTCAGAATATGTTCCGAAAAATACCGGACGACTGTTCTGGCAGCACTTATGACCGGTTTACCTTAGGTTCATTATGTGCAACTTTACTGGCGGGCTGGATTATTCCTGAATATGGCTGGCGTATGCTGTACTGGATTACCATTTGCCCGATCGTTCTGGCTTTTCTGCTTTATTTCCTTGTTCCTGAGCCGGATTCATGGCTACGTTCACGTGAATTAAAACGTCAGGAAGCAGCTAGCAAAGTTAAGGTGAAAAAAGAGAATCCTTATAAAGTCATTCTCAAGGATAAAAATCATCGCTGGATATTTTTACTATGGATTTTAAGTGCAGGTGCCCTGCAATTTGGCTATGCCGGTTTAAGTAACTGGTTACCTGCCTATCTGGAATCGGATCTGGGCATCAGCTTTAAGGCCATGACTGGCTATATGGTTGGCACGTTTATGATCATGATTTTTGCCAAGATCGTCGCAGGGATTCTAGCAGATCGTTTCGGACGACGTGCCTTGTTCGCTTTTGGAACCATGGGCACAGCCCTGTTTCTTCCGATTGTAATTTATTTCAATACACCAACTAATATTTTGTACCTGATGCTCATGTTCGGCTTCTTGTATGGTATGCCATTTGCCATTAATGCCACATATATGACTGAAAGCTTCCCTACTTCGATTCGTGGTACGGCTGTAGGTGGTGCATTCAATATCGGCCGTATCGGAGCAGTATTTGCACCCCTCACAATTGGATATTTTGCTCATGGAGGCTCAATTGGAACGGGACTATTGGTAATGGCAGGTGCCTATTTTATTTGCGGTCTGATTCCTGCACTGTTTATACGTGACCGCTTATATGATCCGCAAAAAGCAGATTAATCTCTATCATCTTTTGATAAAAAAACCAGTCAAATAGACTGGTTTTTTTTAATGAATAAAATTTAAAAATCAGACAACTTTTCTTTGAGCATTTTCCATGTATTCATAATGGTAACCACTGCGAATAAAATGCTGGTTTTTGTCTCTAAATGAATGCGCATAATCTGGCCAGACCAAAGTCAGCTTGCGACTCACTGGGTCTAGATACCAGCTTTTACAGCTTTCTGATAACCAGACACTGCCTTGGGAAAGCTGCTGTAACTCTTGCATATAGCGATTTTCAGCGTTCTGATCGGCTTCAAAGACCTGAATCTGTTCCTGTTCAAAAAACTGCAAGGCATCCAGTACCAGATCAAACTGGGTTTCCAGAAAATAAAGTGCTGAATTATGCCCACTTCCGGTATTTGGACCGTTTAAGATAAACAGATTTGGAAAGTTATGGACTGTCGTAGATTGATAACCCTGCATACCACTAGACCATTGCTGCTCAAGGCTTAAGCCATGTTTACCTACCACCTTTGCCGCATAAGGTGGACGTGCTGCTTCAAATCCAGTAGCAAAGACGATGATATCTCCAGAAAACTCATTGCCGGACTTACTGATCACACCATCTTTCGTAATTTCAGCCAAAGCTGAGTCTTCAAGCGTGACATTGGGTTTTAGAAAAGTCGGATAATAATCATTGGACAGCAATAAACGCTTGCAGCCCGGTTCATAATTCGGTGTGAGTTTCTGCTGTAATTTAGGATCTGAAATCTGGTGTTTCAAGAATTGCAGGCAGTTTTTCTTGACCCGCTCGATCTGGCTTTTCAGATTACGGCGCTGGGCAAAATTATATTCATTGCCCCAGAACAAGGAATGTCTTAACGCTGACATGCTATCCGGATCTTTGCGGAAGAGCTGTTTTTCTGACTCAGAATAAGGTCGGTCTGGTCGCGGCAAAATATACGGTGCACTGCGTTGCAATACGGTTAGACTTTTTGCTGTTTTGGCAATTTCCGGTACAAGCTGGATAGCTGAAGCCCCTGAACCCACAACAACCACGCGCTGATTATCCAGACTCACTTCGTGATTCCAGCGTGCAGAATGCATCACCTGACCTTGAAATTCATCCAGTCCCGGAATTTGTGGCAGATGTTCATCTGCCAGATGCCCAGTAGCGGTGATTAAAAATTCTGCCTGATACAGACCGTTAGAGGTCTGAATATTCCAGATACGTTGTTTGGCATTCCAGCTTGCATTTTCAAGTTGTGTATGAAAATCGATATGTGGCCGGATATTTTTCTGATCGCAGCATTGGATTAAATAACGCTGAATTTCTGCCCCTTGCGGAAAGACACGTGACCAATTGGGATTTTTAATGAAAGAGAAAGAATATAAATGTGAGGGTACATCACAGGCGACGCCGGGATAGGTATTATCACGCCATGTGCCACCTACTTCTGCTGCACGTTCAATAATTTTAAAATCGTGAATGCCCTGCTGTTTAAGACGGATCGCCATACCTAATCCACCAAAACCGCTGCCTACAATTAAAATCTTGCTGCGCTGTCCTTGAGCTTGCATTATTTTTCTCCCTTTTTAAGGCATCATGGGCTGGATTTTTTGATTCGCCGGATACTGTTCTGGATGCTGGCTAAACTGGTTGATCAGTTGCACCGCCTCTGCTGGCGTTTCAATATGAATCGCATGTCCCGAAGAAATTTCGATATAGCGGCTGTTCTGAATTGAAGCAAACAGTAATTTGGCTTGGGCTAATGGCACCATACGGTCTTCACGACAAGCCACGATCAAAGTCTCCGCAGCGATGTCCGGCAAAATGGCGGTGATATCAATACGATAATTAAGTTCACGCTGTTTGGCTGCATCTTGGGAAGGTTTGACGAAACGTGCCAGATCGAGCACCTGTTTTTCAGTTCGAGCAGACAGATAATCATCGCTATACAGGCAATAATTCACAAAATGCGGTAAAGCCGCAGACTGATCATTAAATAACTGTTGCCAGATCGTGGTGCGTAGTTGTTGCACCGAACTGGTTTTTGCCCAACCGGCTAACAGAATCAAACGTGCGATACGCTGTTTGAGACTGGCAGCTACTTGTGCAGCAATCACGGCACCGAGTGAATACCCCACCACAGTAATCGCTTCATCTTCTGCCACTGTATGCTGAATCAATGCTTCAACTTGCTGACTAAAATCAGTCACTGCCAGATCGGCTTTATCTGGGGTATGTAAATCAATCGATAAAACCCGCTGATGGATACCGAGCATGGGAAAAATATAACTGAAATGCTTGTCGGTATTTCCACCTGTGCCATGAATCAGAATAATGGTGGGATATGAGGATTTCTGTCCGACTTCATGATAAGTGAGGTGTAGATCACCATAAGGACATTGTCGCGTAATCGTGTCTAAATCCATATAGACTCCTGATCTTGTTGTTTTATGGCCGATGCAATACTAAAAAGCACCCATCAATATTGAATTTTGTGCAGGATGAAAAAAGTAGTAAGAAAAAAGACCCACGATCGAGAGATTGATCATGGGTAAAAGGATTAATCGAATTTAAACTCTTCTGGTGTAAGCAAGAACAGGCTCTCACCACCGGCCTGAATATTGGCAACGTGAGTTGAAGTTCTTGGCAGAATGCGTGCAAAGAAGAATTGCGCAGTTTTGATCTTTGCTGCATAGAACGGATCAGTATTGCCTTCTTCAATTTTTTGCTGCGCCGTAATCGCCATTTTCAGCCATAAATACGAAGACACTACATAACCAGAGAAATATAGGTAATCGACAGATGCCGCACCGATTTCATTGGCAGACTGTTGCGCCTGAGCCTGAATCGTCTTGGTTAATTCTAACCATTGCTCAGTCAACTGGCTCACTTGTGCAACCTGCTGGTTAAACTGGGCATGTTGCTGATGCTCTTTCACAAAACCTTGGATTTCATCTGTTAATGCAGTCAACAAACCTAGTTTTGAACCCAGCACTTTACGCGCCAGTAAATCGATTGATTGAATTTCAGTGGTGCCTTCATAAAGACTGGCAATACGTGCATCACGGGCAATCTGTTCCATGCCATGTTCAGCAATATAACCGTGACCGCCAAAGACCTGCATACCGTGTTTGGCTGCTTCTACACCCGTTTCAGTCATTAAGGCTTTGGCAATTGGGGTTAATAATGCCAGACGATCTTCTGCGGCTTTCTTCTCTTCAGGATTATCCGTTGCTTCAGCAATATCAGCATAAGTCGCCAGATAATAAGCCAAGGCACGTGAACCTTCTGCAAATACTTTCTGCGTCAGTAGCATATTGCGTACTGCCGGATGCACGATAATTGGATCCGCAGGCAGGTTTGGCTCTTTCGCGCCTTCAAGTGAACGCATCGCCAGACGGTCTTTGGCATAAGCCAACGCGCCTTGATAAGAAGATTCAGCTGCAGCCAAACCTTGAATCGCTGTACCGATACGGGCAGAGTTCATGAAGGTAAACATGCAGTTCAAACCGCGGTTTTCAGGCCCGATCAGGAAACCTTTGGCATTATCAAAATTCAGTACACAGGTCGCATTGCCATGAATACCCATTTTGTGTTCAATCGCGCTACACACCACGCCATTGCGAGAAGCCACATTTCCAGCTTCATCCAGATTGTATTTAGGCACGATAAACAGCGAAATACCCTTGGTACCTGCAGGCGCATCCGGTAAACGTGCTAACACGATATGTACGATATTTTCAGCCAGGTCATGTTCACCTGCAGAAATAAAGATTTTCTCACCGCTGATGCTGTAGCTGCCATCTTCATTTGGCACCGCTTTGGTACGGATTAGGCCCAGATCAGAACCGGCATGTGATTCAGTTAAACACATGGTTCCGGTCCAGCGTCCTGCAATTAAAGGCACCAGGAATTTCTGTTTTTGTTCATCACTACCGTGATGTTCTAAAGTACGCATCGCACCATGAGACAGGCCTGGGTACATACCCCAAGACCAGTTGGTCGCCGTGATAATTTCTGAAATGGCAATACGGTATAAAGTCGGGAAGCCTTGGCCGCCATATTTTTCATCGCCAGTTAATGAGGTAAAGCCAAGTTCTACATATTTGTCATAAGCTGCTTTAAAACCATCTGGTGTAGTTACGACGCCATCTTGCAAACGGCAGCCCTGCTGGTCGCCTGTCGCATTAATTGGCAGAAGTTCGTTTTGGCAAAAGTCCGCAGCGACTTCCAGATATTGTTCCATAATATCCATAGAAACTTTGTCTGCGAACTTTGCATAGCCTTCGTATTTCTGTTCAACATTGAGCAGATCTTTCAGCACAAACTTCATGTCTTTTAATGGCGCAATATAATTTCTCATCGTAATTCCCTTGTATGAGTTCTAATTTGTATATTTATGACAATTAATTTCATAATACGAAATTATGTTTTAGATCGAATATAATATAAGTTCATGTATAAAATCTAGTCATGACATAAAAAATCACATTTAAAAAATTAAAACTTTGGTATAAAAAAGCCATTCGGTAATGAATGGCTTTTGATTAAATGATTAAAATAAAGCGATCTAGCGCGGGAAAAACTGAGCCAAACGTTGCTGAACAATCTGTTCTGCTTCTTGCATGATAGTGTCAATCAGCGTTTGACAGGTTGGAATGTCATGGATCAATCCCATCACTTGACCTGCTGTCAGTATGCCTGCATCAACATCGCCATTTTCCAAAGCCAGCTTGCCTTTTAAGCCACTGACATAAGGGCGAATCTGTTCAAATTCCAGATTTGGATCTTCACCCATTTTAACGACAAGATCAGATACTGCATTCTTCGCAACACGCGCAGTATTTCTGAACTGACGGTAAAGAAGATGCGTTGCCCTTTCATCATTGTCGACATAAAACTGCTTGATATTAGGATGGATCGGCGCTTCTTGAGTAGCACAAAAGCGTGTTCCCATATTGATTCCTTCAGCACCTAAAGCAAGTGCTGCCACCAGACCACGTCCATCAGCAAAACCACCACTAGCCACAATCGGTACGGTAAGCTGATCAGCAGCTGCTGGAATTAAGATAAGCCCAGGAATATCATCTTCACCCGGATGGCCGGCACATTCAAAACCATCAATCGAGATCACATCCGCACCGATTCTTTGTGCTGAAAGTGCATGACGGACCGAGGTACATTTATGAATTACAATGATGCCATGCTGTTTAAAGGCCTCAATATGTTCATGTGGCTTGTTACCTGCCGTTTCTACAATCTTGATTCCACTTTCAATAATGGCCTGACGATATTCGGCATACGGCGGTGGGTTTACAGCGGGTAATAAAGTTAAATTGACCGCAAAAGGCTGATCCGTCATTTCTCGGCAGCGTGCAATTTCCCTGGTCAGCGCTTCAGGTGTAGGTTGCGTCAATGCCGTCAGCGTTCCCAAACCACCTGCATTGGAGACTGCACTGGCCATTTCTGCGGTACCGACCCACATCATGCCGCCTTGAATAATCGGATAGCGAATGCCTAAAAGCTCGGTAATACGCGTTTGAATTTTCATGAATGCTCTCCTTAGCGTCCGGTAAATTGTGCAGGGCGTTTTTCGACAAAGGCTTGTACACCTTCTTTGTAATCCTGGCTACTCAAGGCCAAGTATTGCAGGTTTTGTTCCAGCTCCAGTTGTTGATCCATGCTATTTTCCGCACTGCGTTGTAGCGCCTGTTTAGTTAAAGCCAGTGCATAGGTCGGCTGTTGTGCCAGTCGCTGTGCAAACTCATCGATATAAGCATTAAATTCTGCATCAGGGATCATTTTCCAGATCATGCCCATTTCAGCCGCTTCTTTGGCATGCACAGGTTCACCGAGTAAGGTTAATGCCATAGCACGTGCATAACCAATTAAACGCGGCAACATCCAGGTACCGCCGGCATCAGGAATTAAGCCAATTTTAGAAAAGGCTTGAATAAATTTGGCACTTTCCTTGGCAATGACCAGATCACAAGCCAGCGCGATATTAGCCCCTGCACCGGCAGCCACACCATTTACCGCTGCAATCACCGGTTTGGGACTTTTACGAATCAGATTAATCAAAGGATTATAATATTTGGCCAACGAACCTTCGGGAGGCAACGGCACACTACCGCGCTGTCCGGCACGTTCTTTTAAATCCTGTCCCGCTGAAAATGCCCGGCCATTACCCCGAATCACAATTACCCGAATGTCTGGATTCGTATTCCAACTTTTCAGTACCTGCTGGACTTCTTCATGCATTTGCCGGTTGAAACTGTTGAGTGAATCTGGACGGTTAAAACTTAAAGTGGCGACGCCTTGCTGAATCTGGGTCTGAATCATTTCCCACATCATCAATTTCCTTATTTTTTGTCTGTATCCCTACAATTAATAGCCTTTATTGACATCCACTTGATGACACAAATCTAGACCCTGATTTAAACGACGGTCATTTTCTAGTATCTGCTCTACCACCACAGACATTGGGGCATGTGAGGCCACATGTGGTGTCACCACAATTTTTTCGTGCTGCCAAAACTGATGATCCGCAGGTAATGGCTCCTGCTCAAAGACATCAACAATCGCACCACGTAGATGGCCAGAATCCAGTGCATCCAATAAATCCTGCTCGATTAAATGCTGGCCACGCCCGACATGAATCAAAGCTGACTGTTCAGGCAGTTGCTGAAATAATTCAGCAGAAAGAATCCCAGTATTCTCTTCGGTGAGTGGTAGCAGGTTAATCAGAATCTGACTTTGCGCCAGGAACTCGGAAAGCTGTTCTTGACCCACATAACTTTTGACTTGATTAATGTCTTTTGGGGAATTCGACCAACCAGAGACTTGATAGCCCATGTCTGCGAAACGTTCTGCTACGTATCCGCCCATATGCCCCAGTCCCATAATCCCGATCTGCATATGATGGCTATAGCTCTGGCGATACTGCTTCCACAGCTGCTGCTTTTGCTGTTGGATCATGCGGTCAAAATAACGCTGAAAATACAGCACGCCCCAAAGCAGATAATCAAACATGCCCTTTTGGTGATGTGGATCCAGTACCCGGCAAACGGCTTGATCTGGGCGTACAGCATTTAAGTTTAAATGTTCTACCCCAGCAGCAATCGAATGAATCAGGCCAAGCTTTGGTAGCTGCTGCACTTTTTCCAGATCTGGAAACCAGGCAGCGACTGTGGTTGCCTGTTCAGCTTCAGGACTGTCCACTGTACAGAAACTGCCAGCAGGCGCATATTTTTGAAAAGACTTGACCAGAATGGCTTCAATATTTGGTACAGAACTGGAAATAACAATCATGATGCATACTCCGTATATTGATGCTCAATCAGGGACAAAGCGGCCTGCCAGGCACGCTGTAAAATCGGTTCAATGAGAGGACTGGCGAACTGCTTGGCTGTTTTAATTCGGACTTCTTCTGCTGGATAATGCAATTCAGCACCGCCGCTTAAGGCTTTCACCTGTGCCTGACAGGCGCGCTCCAGGAAATAGATTTCATGAAAAGCCCGCGCAATGGTTTCCCCAGCCGTTAATAGGCCATGATTGCGTAAAATCATGGCGCGATGGCTGCCCAAGTCCTGAATCAGGCGCTCCTGCTCATCAGTTGAAAGCGCGACGCCTTCATATTCGTGATAGGCTACATGTTGATAAAATTTCATGGCGTGCTGGGAAATTGAGAGAAGCCCGTGTTTCTGAGCAGAGACGGCAATACCATCTGCAGTATGCGTATGAATGACACAGTTGAGATGAGGATGCGCGTCATGAATCGCAGAATGAATTACAAAACCTGCCATATTGACTGGCTTGTCCTGCTCATAGCTTTCTACCACCTGTCCTTCATGATTAATCTTCACCAGTGTTGAGGCACGCATTTTTTCAAATGCGACACCATATTGGTTAATCAGAAAACAGTCTGGTTGATCTGGGACTCTTAGGCTGATATGAGTATCAATCAGGTCGGTCATCCGATAATGCGCAATAATACGATAAAGTGCTGCGAGTTCACAGCGTGCCTGCCATTCAACATCTGTGACGAGATTTTTTATTGTCATCATTCCATCCTGGAAAAATATAGCATTTCGATCACTATCTGTTATATCATAATTTTAGAAAAACAGAATATTATTTCATAAAGCGAAATATTTTTATTAAAGGGAAGCTATATGACTACAGCTCAAATGAATGGACTCGAATATTTAACTGCAATTAAAAATGGCGAATTGCCTGGTTCAGCG
Organism: Acinetobacter sp. YH16031; assembly: GCF_013417335.1. Taxonomy (NCBI): domain Bacteria; kingdom Pseudomonadati; phylum Pseudomonadota; class Gammaproteobacteria; order Moraxellales; family Moraxellaceae; genus Acinetobacter; species Acinetobacter sp. YH16031. The sequence goes on along the minus strand of NZ_VPED01000009.1, from coordinate 46,361 downwards.
ATGGGACAATTGATTCCCATGAAACTCAGTGTTGTCCGTGAAAACTATGTGGAATATGAAGTTTATCCAGATGAACGTCATTTCAACCTGCAAGGTGGCATTCATGGTGGATTCTGCGCCACTGTTCTGGATAGCGTAACCGGTGCAGCAGTGCATACCACAGTTGATGCTGGTGTCAGTTTTTCCACTATTGACCTGAATGTCAAAATGCTTAAAGCCATGAAAAATGGCGAAACCTATACAGCCATTGGTGAAGTGATCCGAATTGGACGTAATGTGCTGACTTCAGAAGGCCGAATTGTCGATAAAGACGGTAAAATTTATGCCTTTGGTTCAGCGACTTTATTGGTTACTGGCCGCAAATAATCCTTACGCTGATTTAAACTGATTTGAATATTCCCTGCTATATGCAGGGATTTTTATTTCTATATAAATAGCCCAATAAAAAATGCCATGCATATCATCTATACATGGCATTAATACGATAACTAAAGCTGTTAAGCAGCTTCAGGGTTTTCAATCACCATCGCCAGACCTTGACCCAGACCGATACATAAGCTGATCACGGCATATTTTTTCCCAGTACGCTGCAATTGACGCGCAACGGTTAAGGCCAAACGCGCACCTGAACAACCCAATGGATGGCCAATTGCAATACCACCACCATTTGGATTCACACGCGGATCATCAAACGCCACATCCAGACCTTTCAGGCAAGATAATACCTGGCTGGCAAATGCTTCATTGATCTCGATAATGTCCATATCATCTAGCGTCAAACCTGCACGTTTTACGGCTTTTTTGATCGCTTCGATTGGACCCGCACCCATGATGCGTGGCTCAATGCCAGCGGCTGCAGAAGACAGGATACGTGCTAAAGGTTTTAAGCCATACTGTTCCTGAACTTTTTCACTGCCGATAATCAGTGCTGCAGCGCCGTCATTGATACCTGATGCATTACCTGCAGTCACCACACCACCTTCGAAAAGCGGTTTTAACTTGGATAATGCTTCAAATGTCGAAGATGGACGTGGATGTTCATCTTCAGTCACTAATTTAGGCGGTAATTTACGCCCTTGTGAAACTTCAATCGGGGTAATTTCACCTTCAAAGAAACCTGCTTCTTTTGCAGCTTGATATTTCGCTTGTGATGCAGCAGCAAAAGTATCTGCCTGTTCACGCGTAATGCCAAACTCTTCAGCGACGTTATCCCCTGTTTCTGGCATGCTGTGCGCGCCAAACTGATCGGTGAATTTACGGTTCGGGAAACGTGTACCAATGGTGGTGTCATAGATTTTGGCATCACGTGAATACGCGCTTTCAGCTTTAGCCATTACAAACGGTGCACGTGTCATGCTCTCTACACCACCTGCAATATACAGTTCGCCTTCACCTGCGGTAATGGCACGGGCTGAATCGATCACAGCACCCAGGCCCGACGCACATAGACGGTTAACTGTTTGACCTGGAACGGTCACTGGCATACCAGCAAGCAATGCTGCAAATCGAGCCACATTACGGCTGTCTTCACCGGCTTGGTTCGTGCTACCAAAGATCACATCTTCTACGTCAGCTGCTGGAATACTGGTTTTTTCTAGCAGATTTTTAATGACTGTTGCTGCCAGATCATCTGGACGCACAGTGGCCAGGCTTCCTGCATGGCGACCGATTGGAGAACGTAAACCATCATAAATATAAGCATTTAACATGAGTGTTATTCCTTTAACTTTTTAATTAATGTGTAGTATGAACAAGAGGTAAACCGAGTTGAACGCGGCGACGTAACCAAGGACTTGGACGGTAACGCTGGTCACGGGTAATCGCCGTCATGCGGTCTAAAATTTTCAGAATTTTTTCCGCACCCAGTACATCGCCCCATTCAATTGGGCCGTATGGATAACCAAGGCCTAATTTCACGGCAACGTTAATGTCTTCTACTGTTGCAACACCTTGCTGGGCAATATCACAGCCTAGATTCACGATCATGGCCAAAGCACGTTGCGCCACAAAGCCGACGCTTTCCTGAATTGTACTCGCAGTCACACCATCCAGATTGAAAATCGATTGTGCTGCGGTTACCAGTTCAGCTTTGGTCACAAACGTTGGCATTAAAGTACGGTGTTTATTTAGACCGTAAAGTAGATCGATACAGACTACTTGCTGCGGAGACACCTGATAATGAACTGCGGCTGAAGTGGCATCTTCACCATAAGTGGCAATTAAAATTAAAGCATCTGCTGAAGGTGTTTCAGTTTGCTCAATCTGGATGTTGAACTGCTGCAGATATTGCTCAAGCGCCTGACGGTCTTCGCTATATTCTGTACCTAACCAAACCGATGGATATTGATCCAGCTTTTCAACCAATGTTGGAGCCACATCACCTACTTTGCTACCTGAAGTGTAATCATAAAAACCTTTACCAGTTTTGCGGCCTAATTGTTTGGCAATAAAACGCTGGCGGGTAATCACGCTTGGGCGGTAACGCGCTTCTTCATAATATTGGTGATAGATCGATTCGCTCACTGGATGAGATACATCCATGCCGGTCAGATCGCCTAACTCGAATGGTCCCATTTTGAAACCGATCCCGTCACGATAGATGCGGTCAATGTCATAAAATGGAGTGACATTTTCATTCAGAATCGCATAGGCTTCGCTACCAAAAGCACGGCCAGCATGGTTAATGATAAATCCCGGGGTATCTTTGGCTTTTACCGGGCGATGTCCCATTTTCGTAGATAACTGAGTGAGCGCATCCACAATATCAGCACGGGTATTAAAGCCTTCAATGACCTCAACCACTTTCATCAGTGGAACCGGATTAAAGAAGTGATAACCGGCAACGCGTTCCGGCTGGCTGCAATTGGCAGCGATCGCACTGATGGAGAGTGAAGATGTATTGGATGCCAGAATTGCTTCCGGTTTCACAATGCCTTCCAGTTGCTGCATCAGCTTTTGTTTGATTTCCAGATTTTCAATAATCGCTTCAACAATTAAATCGCAATCTTTCAGGTCTTCGATCTGATGAGCAATCGATAAATGAGCAAGATCTTCAGCAGCTTTTTCATGGCTGAATTTACCTTTATCAGCCAGGGTATTTAATGTTTTAGCCAGCTTTTCCTGTGCCTGTTCAGCAGCACCTGCTTTGGCATCAAACAACACGACATCATGGCCAGATTGAATTGCGATCTGGGCAATGCCCGCACCCATCGTACCTACACCAATAATACCGATTTTCTGAATTTGAATGCTCATGCTTATCGTCCCTGATAATTTGGTTTACGTTTTTCAATAAAGGCTTGCATACCTTCTTTTTGATCTTCTGAAGAAAACAGCATCTGGAAGGATTTACGTTCCAGCATTAAGCCGGCATTGAGTGGCACATCTTCAGCCAGTAAAGCCACTTCCTTGATTTGTTCCAGCGCGATTGGCGGCATTTTTGCCAGACCTTCAGCCATCTTGATTGCTGTTGCCAGGGTTTCGCTGTCTTCCGTTACTTGAGACACCAGACCAATCTGATACGCTTCTGGTGCAGGAACCAGACAACCCGTCATAATGATGCGCATTGCATGAAATTTACCCACGGCACGGAATAAACGCTGTGTACCACCAGCACCCGGCATTACCCCTACTTTGACTTCAGGTTGACCGAACTGGGCACTTTTACCAGCAATGATAATGTCTGCATGCATCGCCAGTTCACAGCCACCACCCAATGCATAACCGTTTACTGCTGCGATCACCGGCTTTGAACATTGTGCAATGGCTTGCCAGTAACGCTCAGTACGACGCTGCATCATCTGGATGGTTTCAGCATTGGCTAATTCTTTAAGGTCAGCGCCTGCTGCGAAATCAGTTTCACCACCAGTGAGAATAATGGCACGGATATTTTCATCGTCATTCAATTGCAGAAAAGCCGCAGCCAGTTTCTGACGTACTTCTGTATTCAGGGCATTTTTAGCTTCTGGACGATGGATCTTGACCATCGCCACATGTGTCGAGATTTGCTCTACTTGAACTACCTGTTCCATCAAAAATCTCCATTTATTTTGTATAGCGAAATTTTATTTTATATAAAACTACGGTTTCTAGACCCATAAATCAAGATTTTTTCTCTCAAAAACTCAAAAAAGTTATTTTTTAATAAAAATTAGAGTAAAAACTCTTGTTCAGTTGGCTATTTTATGATTAATTGATTTCGCAATACGGAATTAATTATTTAATTAGAATTTTGGTTATTCATTTATGCAAATAATAACCACAATACAAAATAAAAAAATTAATTTCCGTCATAAGGATACTACGTTGTTCAGTGATTTTTCACTCAAGGTGAAACGGAAAAATCAGATCCAGCCTGATCGTAACAGGACGAATGCGCACAGACGCTTAGACCTTAGATGAGGAAAATGCTTTTCCGTGAGGAAGAAAATGGATTTAGCGGTAGCAGAGGAATGCTACTTTAATATATAGAGGATATAAGAATGACAAGCGATACCATCGTAGCTGAGGAAACTAAAACGGGGGTCTCCTCCGACAGCACCGTTAAGCAGGCACCTAAACGCCTGTGGATGACGGCCTTTGTCTTCGCTTTTTTGATTTTACTATGTGACGGTGCAGACATTGGCATTCTGGCTTTCAGCTTGACCAGTTTGAAAGCAGAATGGGGACTGACTTCAGTACAAGCGGGTGCTCTGGGAAGTTATTCTCTTTTGGGTATGGGGATCGGTGGCTTTATTGGCGGATGGGCCTGTGACAAATTCGGTCGCGTACGTGTCATCGTATTGGCCACTATTTCCTTCTCGATTTTGTCTGCCTATTCAGGTTTTGCCCAGTCTTATCAAGAGTTTGCGATTTTACGCACCCTTTCGTGCTTAGGTTTAGGCTGTTTATATATTGCCTGTAATACCCTGATGTCAGAATACGTACCGACCAAATACCGTACTACAGTATTGGCAACATTAATGACTGGTTTCACTTTAGGTTCATTGGTGATTACCATGGTTTCTGGCTGGATTATTCCTGAATTCGGCTGGCGTATGCTGTACTGGGTGACAATTGCCCCATTAGCTTTGGGTATTTTGATGCACTTTATGGTACCAGAACCAGAGTCATGGAAACGTGTCCGTGAAATGAAAAGAACTGGTCAGATCGTGGATAATGATGCCAAAAAAGGCAATCCATATATCACCATTCTTAAAGATAAGACCCATGGCAAGATGTTCATCTTATGGTCTTTCAGCTCTGGTTTCCTGCTATTCGGTTATTTCGGTGTAAGTAACTGGTTACCAAGTTATCTTGAAGCTGAATTGGGCATTAAATTCAAGGAAATGGCGTTATACATGGTAGGTACCTTTATCACCATGATGTTTGCCAAAATCATTGCAGGTTATGTGGCTGATAAAATTGGTCGCCGTATTGTGTTTGCTTTCGGCACCATGGGAACAGCACTGTTTATTCCTGTCGTGGTGTATATGCACAATGCTGATAACATTGGTGTACTGATGCTGATCTTCGGTTTCCTGTACGGTATTCCATATGCGATTAATGCAACTTATTTAACTGAAAGTTTCCCAACTGGGGTTCGTGGTACAGCAGTCGGTGGTGCGTTCAATATTGGTCGTATCGGTGCAATATTCGCTCCAATTACGATTGGTTATCTTGCGATGAATGGTTCGATCGGTACGGGTCTATTGGTGATGGGTGCAGCTTACTTCCTATGCGGTTTGATTCCTGCCCTGTTTATTAAAGACCGTTTATACGATCCACAAAAAGCTGAATAACTTTTAACTCAGGAGGGCTATGAATTCATTGCCCTCCTTCATCCATATTTTGATGACTTTAAATATCAAATACATACCCTTTGACCTGAACAGGATGTTTCTGGGTTGAACTAGACTCGTATTCATCATTTAAAAGTCAGCATCTCTGCATTTAGCAATTAGAGCAACGATAAGGAAAGATTTTCCTTCTTAGATATCAGAAAATTTCTTTAGGGATTAAGAAATGAAAAAATTAGTTTTAGCGACATTATGTGGTATTGCTTCAGCACAGGCATTTTCAGCAGAAGCGTCTGAAGACCGGATGCAGTTTTTAGAATCACAGTTAAAGCAAATCCAAGCCGAACTGGAACAGCAAAAAGCCGCGCAACTTGCGTTTAAAAACCAGCAGGAAAAAGCCAAAGCGCAAGACTCTAAAACTTTGAGTTCAATGGTAGATAATGTCGATGTCTATGGATTGATTCGCTTTGATGGCGCAGTCGATTTCAAAAGTACTACTGAAGCTCGTGGCCGTACCATTAACCAGATTAATAAAGTCCCTTTTACTGAGCCTGACTCTACCCGTTCAGATTTTACTGCAGCTGCCAGCCGAATTGGTTTCCTGGCGAAAGACTTGGGTGGAAACCAGAATATTTCTGCACGTTTAGAAGCTGACTTCTGGACCAATAATGGTAAAGGCGATGGTGGATTACGTATTCGTCATGCACATTTAAAATACTATAACTGGACTTTTGGTCAGGCCTGGTCATTGATGTCTACACCGGAAATTAGTACTGAAGCTGTCGATTACAGTTTATTGCTGGGTGGGTCAGTTCTACGTACGCCTCAAGTCAGCTATGCTTTCAAACTTGATCCGGAAAATACCTGGAATGTAGGTCTGGAGTATATGGCCGGTGGTGATCGTTCTTCTGCCCTACCTGCTTTAACCACTAAATATGTTCATCAATCAGGGCCGCTGCATTTATTGGCTCAAGGCTTTGTCAATCAAAAGCAAGCGCAAACAGATACAGGTGATATTGAAAAAGTTGGTTGGGGTGTAGGCCTTGGTGGACGTTATCATCTCAATGATCAAAACTCGATTCAGGGTAACTATTTCCATATGGTTGGCGACCAGCGTATTGCAGCTTTCTTGACTCAAGGTTCAACCACCGACGGTGCTGCCTGGGGTGGAGATTACTCAGTCGATCCAATCAATAATGAACTTTTACTGAATGAGTTTAATAGCTTAAATATCGGCTTTACACATAAATTCACGCCGAAACTACGTAGTAGCATTAATGCTAGCGTTGTTGATTTTGATGATTCTAGCGACTATGCACGCGCGAATCCTGAAACCAATAAACGTTTAACTGACTATGTAGCGAACGTGATTTATTCTCCAGTTCCAAAGGTTAATCTGGGCGCAGAATATCACCACGGTAAGCGTGAAACTTTTGATAATCGAGAAGCGGATGTTTCTCGTGTGAACTTATCAGCGACTTATAGTTTCTAAAGCCTTAGGAGACAAGGATGTCAGCCCAAGGGCAAATTTCAAGAAAGTTTATGTTTATGATGGCTATGACCTGCGCACTTTGCGCAGGTTGTAACTATTTTAACCAGCCATTAATTTATTCTATCGCAGAAGATCTGCATATCAGTGTGGCCGAGTCTGGCTGGACTGTCGTTTTAACCCAGATTGGTTATGCCACTGGGTTATTTTTGTTTGTACCTCTAGGCGATTTATTTGAAAAACGTCTCTATATTTGCAGCCTCATGCTATGTACCGGACTGGCACTGATCGGACTTTCTGCCAGTACTAATCTGCATATGCTCTATGGTTTTACCCTACTCGCCTCTTTCTGTTCCATTACCACTCAGATTCTGATTCCTTTTGCCGCTAACCTGTCTCAACGAGAAAAAAGTGCTGAAGTGGTCGGTCTGCTGATGAGTGGTGTTCTAGTCGGTATTCTATTTGCCCGAACTGTATCAGGACTGATTTCTACCTTATGGTCCTGGCATGCCGTTTACCTATTGAGTGGCTGTTCTATTCTCTTATTGAGTATCGCTATGTGGTATCAGTTACCTAAAGCGAAAAGTCAGTTACAGATGAGCATCTTGCAGATTTATCGTTCATTATTTACCTTTGCCAAGACTGAACCGATGCTGATTCGACGCAGCATCATTGGTGGTTTGGGCTTTGGTATGCTGAGTATTATTTTTACCACCATGACTTTTGTGCTGGCGGAAGCACCCTATCATTTTAATGATTTCCAGATTGGCTTGATGGGCATTGTTGGTGTGGTTGGCATCTGGTCATCACAATGGACTGGTAAAATGATTGGACGGCACCGAGAAAAATGGGTGGCACAACTCGCTACAACGGGCTTAATTCTGGCCTGGATTCCCCTGTTTTTTGCGCAAAGCTATTTATGGGTATATATCATTGGATTAATTCCTGCCTATTTTGGGATTTCTTCGCTACATGTTTTAAATCAGAATCTGGTATATCGGATCTCAGTGCAGGCCCGTTCCCGTATTAATGCGATCTATATGACCTGTTATTTTTCAGGTGCTGGAATCGGTGCATTTCTATCGCTAAACCTATGGAAAATGTACGGCTGGTCAGCCTGCGTTGCATTGGGCTTTGTCTTTGCCCTGCTCATCTTTAGTATTAACCGCTACGACCTAAGCCGAGAACGCAATCTGGTCAATATCCAGTCCCAGTCCTAATTAAAATAAATTTAAATACTGTGAACTCATAGAATATAAGATTGGGTGCGCAGTACATGACACATTATCTCTGCATTTCTATATTGGAATTTATTGCTAGGGAGTGGATGACTTGGTTACCAAAAAAAAGAGTTCACTCCTGCCAGCATCATTTTCAGGCCAAGTATTGAATTCTTTTTTCACTTAAATAGAGAATGTTCCTAAACCATAATTACTTGGATATCTATTCTTATTTCATATGGACATTTTTTTCTGTTCTGGGGTTAAATGAAACTACATAAAACCGTGGAACATTGCTAATTTATTGAGTGTGAAACATGAAAAACTATAAAAAAGCCCAATCTGTGATGATTGGGCTTTTTTGTTATACGGTAAGAATATGATTTATAAAAATAAATAAAATACTTGCGTATAACGTGTATTATGTTAATTTTAGGAAATCTTTAAGAAATTATCTAGTCTTCGTTATCATACTAGACTAAATCCTAGGTGTAGTAAGTTAAGTAAAGCCTACTTTTCATAGAAATAGAAAAATATTATTAGTTGAGAAAATAATGATTGAAATATCTAATTTTATGGGTAATAAGGATAAAAAATATTATGGAGTATTTTTTTTATTTGGTTTATTTTTAGTTTTATTTGTTTCAGTCTATTGCTCTATAATTCAAACAACAAAATATAGTTTTATTTTTTATTTTATTAAATACTCGATTTTTTATGGGTTTATATTTTTTATACCTTTCATTTTTTATATACTTAATCTACTAAAAATAAAAATAGAAAAAAATTTATATATATTTTTTGTTGGTATTTTTTTAATTTTGATGTTAATTTTTTTTAATATTCTTGATATAAAAGAAAAGAGAATCTATCAATCAATAAATATTGAAGAAATGGAGAAAAATTTAATTATAGATAAATTTACCCTTCAAGGAAATACTTACGTTTTAAAGGGAAGAACGCCAACACGTTATGGTATACCTCAAGTTATTAAGATAAAAAATAATGAAAAACTATTATTCCAATGCCATTTAGTAAATATAAAGTGCCCATATATCTCAAGTGGAAAAAACAATCATAAAATTTATATGATTGAGTATTATATAACATCTAAAAATAGAAATATTATTTTTAGAATGTGGAACCAAGATGGAGTGATCATTAATTTTAAAGACGATTATATGAATTTCATTAAAATTTCCAGATTAGATGTTTATTTATATACTTTCTTTTTTTTAATTAATTTTCTTTATATAGTTTATATTAAACATAAAATTCTGATTTAAGTATTTTAAATAACTTTAATTTTGCTCAAACCAATAATTTTGTAATCGAATTGTTGGGTTAAGCAGAATTCAGGTTAATTTATGACTTATTTAACATAATGGCTGTTATACGAACTCTAAAGTGTAAGCCCAAAATAGAAATGTCCGCTTTTAGAATACGCAACTAAGCACAAAAATATACAGCACATAAAAAAATCGCAGCCTAAGCTGCGATTTTTAACCATATTTAAAAGATTTAGCTTATTATATGGATGCTTTTAACTGTGCAGCTGCACGGCCATCGAGCAACTTGCATCCGGTCTGTTGCTGAAGTTCTTCGAAACTCAAGCCATCCACTATTTCTAGCACCCAAGCCTGATTATCTTTGAGTTCAATAATGCACAAATCGGTATAAATACGGTCAACGCAGTTTTTACCAGTAATTGGATAAGTCAGCTCTTCCACAATTCGCGGTTCGCCATTTTTAGTGACATGTTCCATGCAAACATAGACACAGCGAGCACCAACCGCCAGATCCATCGCCCCACCCACCGCTGGAACTGCATCCAGTGCACCGGTATGCCAGTTAGCGAGATCACCGTTCACAGCAACCTGAAAGGCGCCCATAATACAGAAATCTAAATGGCCGCCACGCATAATATCGAAGGAATCTGCAGAGTTCATAAAACTGCCGCCATCCAGCATGCTGACTAGTTCTTTACCGGCATTAATCAGATCATCATCAGCTTGATCAGGATCAGTTAAAGCGGTAAAACCCAGAACGCCATTTTCGGAATGCAAGACAATATCTTGCTCAGGCTTTAAATAACCGGCAACGCGTGTTGGTAAGCCAATGCCTAAATTCACATAAGAACCGGTCGGAATATCCTGTGCAACTTTTTCTACAATCTGTTCGCGTGTACGTTTTTGAATTGTCATTATTTGATATCTCCTACCTTCACCACATGCTGCACAAAAATACCCGGCGTTACGATAATCTCTGGATCAAGCTCGCCTAGCTCTACAATTTCATGCACTTGGGCAATTGTTGTTCTGGCTGCTTTTGCCATTAACGGGCCAAAGTTTCGGGCTGCTTTACGGTAGGTTAAATTGCCCCATTGATCAGCCTGATTGCCATAAACCAAGGCATAGTCTGCATGAATTGGATATTCCAGCACATAGTCCTTGCCATTGATATGGCGGGTTTCTTTGCCTTCAGCAATCTTGGTGCCGTAACCTGTAGGCGTAAAAATAGCGCCCAGACCTGCACCCGCTGCCTGGATACGGCAAGCCAAGTTGCCTTGTGGTACCAACTCTAGTTCAACCTTTCCAGCTTTATACAGCTCTTCAAACACCTTGGAGTTATTGGCACGAGGAAATGAACAGATCATTTTTTTCACCAGTCCTGACAATAACAGGTTGGTTAAGCCACGATCACCAGAAGCAGCATTATTGTTGATGATGGTCAGATCTTTAGGACCCATATCAATCAAAGCTTCAATCAGTTCGATTGGCTGTCCTGCCAGACCGAAGCCACTGGTCATAATATGCGCACCATCTGGAATCTGCTTGAGTATGGTTTCGATATCCTGTGTGATTTTATTCATTTAATTGCTTCCTAGCATCTTCCTGTCTTTATAAATGTTTGATCAATTAATTAGTCAGCTTTTTGTGGGTCAAATAAACGGTTTTTAATGAAAATCGCCGGGATCAGGCCACAAATAAAATAAGCCACACTCATGATGAGTAGACCTGTACCAATTGAGCCACCTTGCGCAAAATAACCGATGGTTAAAGGTGCCAATACTGCGCCTAGACGGCCAATGTTATAAGCGCCACCTGTAGCTGTACCACGGACTTTGGTAGAGAAACTTTCAGTCATATAAGTCGCGTTAATGCCATATGGAATACCGTAAAGGAATCCGAAAAACAGCATGAGCCATAAGATATTGTCCGGTGTGTTGCCAAAGACAATGATGGGGATAAAGATTGCGGTGCCCATGGTACCGAAAGCAAATACAGCACGACGACCAATTTTATCCGCAATAATACCTGCGATCACTTTGGTACACATCATGATCAGGAAGGTCCCAATCATATAGGTGGTCATTTCTTTAAATTTGATACCTAAGTCTGATTCCAGATAAGCCGGTAACCAGTTACTTACACCGTAATAACCAAACTGTAAAAATGCAGTACTGAATGACCAGAGGATGAACATGCGACGGCTTAAAGCATCGGCAAAAATCATTTTAAACGTATTCTTCGGTTTTTCCTGCACTACGCCGCTGGCTTTGGCGGCCAATCTTTCTTGACGTGCCTTTAACCAGGCTTGTGGTTCTGGTACCAGGAAGAACATGCCAATGGCAAGAACAATCGGAACAATGGCAATATAGTAAAGGTAACGCCAGCCTAGCTCTGGAAGCAGCCATCCTGCAAGTACAGTGGCAACGACTGAACCAAGTGTCCAACCTGTCATTAAAGCAGCAAGTACTGTAGAACGATATTTTGTTGGCACATACTCTGCCATTAGAGTATTACAGGCAATATAGAGGGCACCTAAGCCAATTGCTGAAAAGAATCGCAACCATTTGAATTCTTCATAGCTTTGAGTGAAGCCCAGCCAGAAGGTTAATGAAGAGAATAAAGCGATCGCAACAACAATCACCCGAACTCGTCCAAAGCGGTCACAAGCCCAGCCACCAAAAAAGCCACCAATGGCCATACCAGCAAGTGTCCAGCTACCGAGTGCACCTGCCTGAATACTACTTAAAGAAAATTCTTGTTTGAGGCTGGTTAGACTGTAGGCTAATAGTGCAAGATCTGCACCGTCTACCAATAACGCTAAAAATGAAAAGATAAAAGCCAGAATCCAGACCTTTTTCTTAGGCATATTTTCTTCTGGTAGAAGGTTTTGTTGTGAATTAAGCGTATTCATAATGTCCTTTACACTTTGCTGGCACTCCTGTGCCTTTTAGAAGTTTATGTTTCACCTAATTAATTAAATGAAACATAAAGGGTTTGATTGATCTTTAATTCTGAATCTGACTAGATTTTTAAAATCCATCCCAGAACTGGATTGGCTGACTTCAATAGAAGTCAGCCAAAACAAACTAGCCAGCAATGCTGGCTAGAGGTTGATCTGCATTTAGTTGGAGAATGCAGCAATTCCTGTTTGAGCACGACCTAGAATCAAGGCATGTACATCATGGGTACCTTCATAAGTGTTGACCACTTCCAGATTCACCAGATGACGAGCTACACCAAATTCATCAGAGATCCCGTTACCACCCATCATGTCACGCGCTAAACGGGCAATGTCTAAAGCTTTACCACAGTTATTACGCTTGATCAGTGAAGTGCCTTCTACTGAAGCAATGCCTTCATCTTTCATGCGTCCGAAACGTAAAGCCACTTGCAGACCCAATGCAATTTCAGTTTGCATGTCTGCCAGTTTTTTCTGGATCAGCTGATTCGCAGCCAATGGACGGCCAAACTGTTTACGGTCCATGGTGTATTGATGCGCTGTATGCCAACAGAATTCAGCTGCACCCATCGCACCCCAGGCAATACCATAACGGGCACTGTTCAGACAGGTAAATGGACCTTTTAGACCACGAATTTCCGGGAACGCGTTTTCTTCTGGAACAAAAACATTGTCCATCACGATTTCACCGGTAATCGAAGCACGCAGGCCAACCTTACCGTGAATCGCTGGGGCAGAAAGCCCTTCCCAGCCTTTTTCCAAGATAAAACCACGAATATCACCGACGTTGCCTTCAGGAGACACTTCTTTTGCCCAAACCACAAAGACATCTGCAATCGGACTGTTGGTAATCCACATTTTTGCGCCAGTCAGACGGTAACCACCATCGACTTTTTTGGCACGAGTAATCATGCTGCCCGGATCAGAACCATGATCTGGTTCAGTCAGACCGAAACAACCGATATATTCACCGGTCGCCAATTTCGGTAAATATTTCTGCTTCTGTTCTTCAGAACCAAATTCATTGATTGGCACCATCACTAGCGAGCTTTGTACGCTGGCCATTGAACGATAACCCGAATCCACACGTTCTACTTCACGTGCAATCAGACCATAGCTGACATAGTTTAGACCTGCGCCACCGTATTGCTCAGGAATGGTTGGGCCCAGCAGACCCAGCTCACCCATTTCACGAAAAATCGTTGGGTCAGTTTTTTCATGACGGAACTGTTCTAGTACGCGTGGCATCAGCTTGTCTTGACAGTAGGCATGTGCGCTGTCACGGATCATGCGCTCTTCTTCAGTCAGTTGCTGTTCCAGTAAGAATGGATCTTGCCAGTCAAATCTAATTCTTGTGCTCATTTTAATATTTCCAATATTCTAAAATTTGCTGCTTAAGCGGTTGCTTGTTTAATCATTTCACGTGCAATGATGATTTGCTGGATTTGAGTTGTACCTTCATACAGACGGAATAAACGCACATCACGGTAGAAACGTTCAATTGAATATTCACTGATATAGCCCGCGCCACCATGAATTTGCAGACAGCGATCCGCTACACGGCCACACATTTCAGTGGCAAACATTTTCGCGCATGAAGATTCTGTGGTCACATTCTTACCTTCGTCACGCAGACGAGCAGCATCTAGAACCATACATTTGGCTGCGTAAATCTCAGCTTTAGAGTCTGCCAGCATGCCTTGGATAAGCTGGAAACTCGCAATCGGTTGACCGAACTGCTTGCGTTCCACTGCATAATTTAAAGCGTCTTCCAGCATACGCTCTGCCATACCTACGCTATAGCCAGCAATGTGCAGACGGCCTTTATCCAGGACACGCATTGCAGTTTTAAAGCCAATGCCTTCAACACCACCGATCAACTGATCTTTATGAACTTTACAGTTGTCAAAAATCACGTCACAAGTGTATGAACCATGTTGGCCCATTTTTTTATCAATTTTGCCCAGACTTAGGCCCGGAGTATTCGCTTCTACCAGGAATGCAGAAATGCCGCTTGTACCTTTGATGTCAGGATTGGTACGCGCCATCACCGTAAATGTCGTTGCACGCGGTGCATTGGTAATAAAACGTTTGGTACCGTTTAAAATATAGTAATCGCCATCTTTAACCGCGCTGGTTTTTAAAGATGCTGCATCTGAACCTGAATCTGGCTCAGTTAAACAGAATGAACCAATGATTTCACCAGTCGCATAACGTGGCAGGTATTTCTGTTTTTGCTCTTCTGTACCGTCAATCACGATCCCGCTTGAACCGATCCCGTTATTGGTCCCGATCAAAGAACGGAATGCAGCCGATGTACGGCCTAATTCCATTGCGACCAGAATTTCCTCTTCCATGGTGATACCTAAACCGCCGTATTCCTCTGGAATAGTTAGGCCAAACAGACCCAATTCTTTCATCTGCTCGACAATACGCTCAGGAATCGCGTTACTTTCTTCAACTTCATGTTCTAAAGGGACTAGTTCATTTTTGACAAAGTTACGAATAGTCGAAAGAAGTTGCTCGAGCATTTCCGGATCGCGAATCATAGGGATCTCCATGTTATTTAGTTCATCTGGGTAAATTCCTTTACCCTTTAATTTTAGTTTCGTAATACGAAATAAATAATCATAAAAATTCATTTTGAGCAAGAAAAATTATTAAAAATTTTATTTTTTAAGCAAAAAAGCAAATTTTTCTAGCTTTAATTAAAAATTTTAGTTAGAATTTTATTTCACAATGCGAAATTTTTAGATTGTTGGTAGATTTAGAAAAGAGTGAGATGATTTGAATCAGATCATAATTGATTCTATAAAAGCGCAGCGAGATAATAAGATTTCAATTAAATCGTGCTGATGATTCTCGTTTTGATTGGCTCCATTTTCCTGAAATTTTATCTGGCGAACTTTAAATTTTCTAAAGATACTTAAAAATCATTACAGGTCTCAAAAACCTATAGATTCTGCATGGTTTTTAGCTGAATAGCGCTAATTAACTTAAATACAGATAAAGTGAGCACTTTTTTATTTATTTTTATCACTAATAGAAGTGTTTTATTTTGTATCGTGAAATTTAATTGCTATCATATTTATTAATTTACCTTTAATTGCTCTGACCATGACAAAAAATAAAACTGGTGAAATACCTAATTTTGATGAGATCCGTTTAGATCCGATTTCACATATTCATAGAGAAAATAACCCACAATTTATCGCGTCTATTGCACGTGGTTTAGAAATCCTCAGATGTTTTTCCGCAACGAATCAATTACTGGGCAACCAAGAAATTGCACAACTCACTAATCTGCCAAAACCGACTGTTGCCCGGATCACCAGCACGTTGGTTTCTTTAGGTTATCTAAAACAGTTACCGAATACGACCAAATACCTGTTGGACGTTGGTGTATTGGCTCTGGGTTATGCGGCGCTCAGCAATATTTCGGCACGTACCCAGGCTTATCCATTTATGGAAGAAATGTCACGTTATGCGCAAGCGCCTGTCGCCATGGCAACACGTGATCGTCTGAGCATGATTTATTTGGAAGTCGTTCACACAGAGTCTACTTTGACCATGCGTCGTCCAGTTGGCTCTACCCTGCCTATTCATAGTAGTGCGATGGGCCGTGCCTGTCTGGCTGCGATGGAAGTTAAAGAACGTGAATATCTATTTGATGCGATCAAGAAAAGAAATGAAGATCAATGGCCAACCATTAAGCGTAATTTAGAACGTGCCATCCGTGATTATCAGGATTATGGCTATTGCCTATCTCTGGGTGACTGGACCAAAGATGTGAACTCTGTTGCAGTGCCATTGATTCATCCTAAACATGGTATTTTGACCTTTAACTGCGGCGCGCCAACTTATTTACTCAATCAGGAAAAACTGGAAAATGAGATTGGTCCTCGTCTGATTCATATGGTCAATAACATTTCTCTGACTTTAAATAATATTTAAGCTGTTATTTAAGATTTAAATGGGTGGCAATGATCGCCCTTTATTTTTTCTTTTTTAAATTACTTCTAAGATTTTAGAGCAATAGAAAAAATAGCCCATTCTAAGATGGGCTATTTTTTTAAAGATTTAAAGACTAGCAAAGTCAGCTAATCATCTTCACTTACTACGCTGCTACAAACTTGGCACGCGCTACATGCAGTTTCTTGTAACTATCAATTAAACGTAGATGACGATCCAGACCTTCAAGCTGCATATTGGTTTCAGCTAAACCGTAGAAACGTACTGTGCCTTCTACTGAACCTAGAACTGCATCCATACGGGCATCGCCAAACATACGACGGAAGTTGTGTTCATAGTCTTCCAGTTCCATTTCATCATCCAGAATGACTTCAAGCACTACATTCATGCATTGATAGAACAGGCCACGTTCAACCGTGTTGGTATTGTATTGCAGGAACTGTTCGACCAGATCTTTAGCTTCTTCAAATTGCTGTAGAGCCAGATAGATCAGCAGTTTTAGTTCCAGAATGGTCAGCTGACCCCATTCGGTATTTTCGTCAAATTCAATCCCGATCAGGGTACGGATCTCGGTGTAATCATCTTCATCTGCTTCTTCCAGACGTTCAACCAGAGCTTCTAGCTGTTCATCATCCAGACGATGCAGGTTCAGAATGTCTTCACGATATAAAAGCGCCTTATTGGTATTGTCCCAAACCAGATCTTCCATCAGATAAATTTCAGAATAACCCGGCACTAGAATACGACAAGCGGTTGCACCTAAATGCTGATAGACCGCCATATAAACCTCGTGGCCCATCTCTTCCAATATGGTAAACAATTCCTGCGCTTCATCGGCATTTGAGTTTTGGCCATTATTGGTGAAGTCCCACTCGACAAAATCATAGTCAGATTTTGCACTGAAGAAACGCCAAGATACGACACCACTTGAGTCAATAAAGTGCTCAACGAAGTTATTCGGTTCAGTCACCGCATTTGAACTGAAGGTTGGTTTTGGCAGATCATTCAGACCTTCAAAACTACGACCTTGTAACAGTTCAGTCAGACTGCGCTCTAAAGCCACTTCAAAGTTAGGATGGGCACCAAATGAAGCAAAGACACCACCCGTACGCGGGTTCATCAAGGTCACGCACATCACCGGGAACTGACCGCCTAAAGAAGCATCTTTGACCAGTACCGGGAAGCCCTGTTCTTCCAGGCCTTTAATGCCTTCCACAATTTTCGGATATTTTGCCAGTACGTGTTCAGGTACATCCGGAAGTGCCAGTTCGCCTTCCAGAATTTCGCGTTTAACCGCACGTTCAAAAATTTCAGACAGACATTGTACTTGAGCTTCAGCCAAGGTATTGCCCGCACTCATACCATTACTGAGGTACAGGTTTTCAATCAGATTCGATGGGAAATATACAGTTTCACCATCAGACTGACGTACGAATGGCAATGAACAGATACCGCGTGCTTTATTGCCTGAGTTAGTATCATAAAGATGAGTGCCTAGTAACTCATCATCAGGATCATAAATTTCACGGGTATGTTCATCTAAAACTTCTGCTGGTAACTCGCCATTTGGACCCGGCTGGAACCATTTTTCATCCGGATAATGCACAAATTCTGCATTGGCAATATCTTCACCCCAGAACTGATCGTTATAGAAGAAGTTACAGTTCAGACGTTCAATAAATTCACCCAGTGCAGACGCCAGCGCACTTTCTTTGGTTGAACCTTTACCATTGGTAAAGCACATTGGTGACTGAGCATCACGAATATGCAGCGACCAGACATTCGGTACAATGTTACGCCAAGACGCAATTTCAATCTTCATACCGAGGCCTGCCAGAATCGCAGACATATTGGCAATAGTTTCTTCGAGTGGCAGGTCTTTCCCCGGAATACAGGTCAGGCTGTCTGAAGCCAGATTTGGCATTAATAAAGCCTGCGCATCGGCATCAATGCTCTCAACTTCTTCTATGACAAATTCAGGACCAGTCTGAATGACTTTTTTGACGGTACAACGGTCGATCGAACGCAAAATTCCCTGACGGTCTTTTTCAGAAATATCAGCTGGTAACTCAACCTGAATTTTAAAAATCTGTTTGTAGCGGTTTTCAGGGTCGACGATATTGTTTTGGGACAGACGGATATTGTCGGTCGGAATGTCACGCGCTGCACAGTAGACTTTAACAAAATAAGCCGCACACAATGCAGATGAAGCCAGAAAATAATCAAATGGACCTGGCGCAGAACCGTCGCCTTTATAGCGGATTGGCTGATCGGCGATTACCGTGAAGTCATCGAACTTGGCTTCCTGACGAAGATTATCGAGATAATTGACCTTAATTTCCATGTGGATACCTAAATATTCTTATATGCCGCCACGGACAGATAAGATGCTAAATCTGAATATACAAGCCGAATCACGGAGGAGAATTTGACTCAAAAATAAAAATAACCCGGGTTAAACCTTCAACCAGTTAGTTTCAGGATAAGCTCGAGTAAGAATGGGCGCTATTATAGAATCATTTTATGAAATTGATAATGTTTGCTCGAATTTCCTGCAGATTTATCAAAATATCTGTTAATTAAATATGCAGAAAATCTGGCTTTAAGCCGGGAACAGACTGTTTTTATTAATACTTACTGTTCCCGACTGGATTTCATGGACTGCGAGATGCATCTTTTAAATCAGATCAAGATCCAACTTAAAAGTCATAGCCAATGCCAAACACAGCGAGATCGCGCTGCTTATCACCGAAACGGTCGTAACCACCGAAGATATAATCACCAGACAAGGTCAACTTCGGCGCAACTTCATAACTTAATCCAGCAGTTGCATAACGGAAAGCATGCTGTTTTGTGGTATTACCTAGCTCATTACCTTCATATTTACCTTCATCATTAAAATAACCACCTGCTGCACCGACATGTGCACCAAGCTTGTCATTAATCTGATGGGTTAAATCCAAGGTATAAAAAGTATCGCCCTGATTGGCATAGGCCACATCATATAAATAGGTCGACACACCCGCTGTAACACTGGTCTTGTCATTCAGTGCACGACTTACATTCAAACCTAATTCATTTGAAGTGGTATGGCTGCCACCCGGATAATAATAGGTCGCATCCCAAAAATTCCAGTCGTAGTTTTCACTGCTATAGGTATAGCCCATGATAAAATCATGTTCGACTTTATCACGACGATGTGATTTTTTGCCTTCCAGTTCCGGATAGGAATAACCTAAGGTTGAGCCCCAGTAACCGACATAAAAATTACCATAAGCCAGATTCAGCGCTGCCTGTAAGGCAACGTCATCATTTTCTGGTGCATTGGTCAGACCACGGGAGATGTATTTAGAAACTACACTGATGTTTCCACTGGTTTCAATTTTTTTTGCTTCTGCATCGTCTGCAAAACAATAAACACTAGAAACAGCAGCACAGCCGAAAAGGACTGTTTGTTTGAAAATTCTCATAAAATATAAATTATATTAAGCAAAGAATGGATAACACTGAAACCAATTACAGCCTTATCCAGCTTTGGGTAAAAATAAATTCCGCTATATTCCTTGATGCAACAAGCGACAGGAATATAGCCATGACTTAAGCGCGTGGGGCCCGGTAGAAAGGCGCTGTAGAAGCAGGTAATGCCTGCTTGCCACGGATATGATCTGCAAGCTTTTCAGCCATCATGATCGTGGTTGCATTGAGGTTGCCTGTAATAATAAGCGGCATAATTGAAGCATCGATGACACGCAGGCCTTGCATCTCATGCACACGCCCATAACCATCGACAACTGCCATATCATCCTCACCCATTTTACAGCTACAGGACGGATGATACGCTGTTTCTGCATGATTACGAACAAATTCATCAATTTCTGCATCAGTTTGCAGATTTTTACCCGGACTGATTTCCTCACCACGATAAGGATCCAGAGCTGGCTGATGCATAATTTCACGGGTAATGCGAATAGCATCACGGAATTCACGCCAGTCCTGTTCGGTACTCATATAGTTGAACAGAATGCTTGGATGTTCAAACGGATCTTTGGATTTCAGGCGAACCCGACCACGAGATGGTGAGCGCATGGAACCGACATGAGCCTGGAAGCCGTGCTCATGGATAGCATTGGTCCCATTGTAATTGATCGCCACTGGCAGGAAGTGATACTGGATGTTTGGCCATTCGAACTCATCCGAAGAACGGATAAAGCCCCCGGCTTCAAACTGGTTGCTGGCACCAATGCCTTTACCCAGGAATAACCATTCTGCGCCAATCATGGGCTGGTTATACCATTTTAATGCTGGGTATAAGCTGACCGGTTTTTTGCACTTATATTGTAAGTACATTTCCAGATGGTCTTGCAGGTTTTCACCCACACCCGGCAGGTCCTGAACCACCGGAATATCCAGACTTTTTAATAATTCAGCCGGACCTACACCAGAGCGTTGC
Source organism: Acinetobacter sp. YH16031 (assembly GCF_013417335.1). Classification (NCBI taxonomy): domain Bacteria; kingdom Pseudomonadati; phylum Pseudomonadota; class Gammaproteobacteria; order Moraxellales; family Moraxellaceae; genus Acinetobacter; species Acinetobacter sp. YH16031. The sequence continues at coordinate 25,202 of NZ_VPED01000009.1, read as the reverse complement.
AGGATTTGTGGAGATGCAATTGCACCTGCACATAGTAGAACTTCACGATCTGCAAAGACCTGAATCGGCTGTAAGGTATTTTGGCCTTCAAAATATTCTACGCCAATGGCCTGATTACGATTAAACAGAATCCGGTTGGTCATGGCATGGGTAATAATGGTGAGATTATCCCGGCCTTTGGCCATATCCAGATAACCACGTGCCGTACTGGAGCGACGACCTTGTGGTGTCACAGTACGATCCATTGGCCCGAAGCCTTCCTGCTGATAGCCATTCAGGTCATCGGTACGTGGATAACCTGCCTGTACTCCAGCTTCGACCATGGCATGAAACAGCTCATTATTACCATTCTTAGGCGTTGCGACTGAAACCGGACCTGAATCGCCATGATAGTCATTGCCGCCAATATCGCGGGTTTCAGCTTTTTTATAATATGGTAGACACTGCGCATAGTTCCAATGTTCCAGACCTTTAAAGCTAGCCCACTGTTCCAGATCCATAGCATTACCACGGATATAGCACATGCCGTTAATCAGTGAAGAACCCCCCAGACCTTTACCACGGCCGCATTCCATACGGCGATTGTTCATGTGGGGTTCTGGATCGGTCAGATAGGCCCAGTTATAACGGCGGCCTTGTAAAGGATAAGCCAAAGCAGCTGGCATCTGGGTTCTAAAATCCAGACGATAATCCGGGCCACCTGCCTCAAGTAATAGCACTTTAGTATCTGGATCTTCAGTTAAACGCGCTGCCAGAACATTACCCGCAGAACCTGCACCGATAATAATATAGTCGTAATTCATCAAATCCCCCTTATGCGCTGAATACAGACTGGAAAGGACTGAGTTCGACCTGAACCGATTTGGTCTGGGTGTAATGCTGTAAGGTCACAAGCCCATTTTCACGTCCGACACCGGAATGTTTATAACCACCGACCGGCATTTCTGCTGGCGATTCACCCCAGGTATTGATCCAGCAGATACCTGCTTCGACCTGATGAATAATTCGGTGTGCACGGGCTAAGTCTGGTGTGACAACACCGGCGGCCAGACCATAATCGGTATCATTGGCACGACGAATGGCTTCTTGCTCGGTGTCATAACTCAGGATGCTCATGACTGGACCGAAGATTTCTTCACGTACAATGGTCATGTCATCGCGGCAGTCGGTAAATACGGTTGGCAGGACATACGCCCCTTGGGCAAACTGTTCATCTTCGGCACGGCCGCCGCCACACAATAAGCGCGCCCCTTCTATCTTGCCTTTTTCGATATAACCCAGCACTTTTTCCATATGCTCAAAGCTGGACACCGGACCGAAATTGGTTTCAGGATCGAGAGGATCACCCATACGGATATGTTCAACACGCTGCAAAATCTTTTCTTCAAATGCTGCTTTCAATGGCAAAGGCACAAAAATGCGAGTACCGTTGGTACAGACCTGACCGGAACTATAGAAATTGGCCATCATGGCAATATCAGCCGCCAGATCCAGATCGGCATCTTCACAGATAATCAGCGGGGACTTACCGCCCAGCTCCATAGTGACTTCTTTCAAACTAGAATTAGCAGCTTGCGCCATGACCTTTTTGCCGGTAGAAACACCACCAGTGAACGATACTTTGGCAATATCAGGATGCGAAGTCAGATAACCACCAATTTCACCACTGCCGGTAACCACATTAAAGACACCATGCGGTACACCAGCTTCAGTATAAATTTCTGCCAGTTTCAGCGCAGTTAAAGGCGTAACTTCACTGGCTTTGAAAATCATGGCATTGCCTGCAGCGAGTGCCGGTGCAGATTTCCACAATGCGATCTGAATCGGATAATTCCATGCGCCAATTCCAGCGACAACACCCAAAGGTTCACGGCGAGTATAGACAAAGGAACTGCTTCTCAGCGGGATTTGCTGGCCTTCAAGAACCGGTAGAATCCCCGCATAATATTCGAGTACATCTGCACCTGTCGTAATATCAACAGTCGATGTTTCACTAAAGGCTTTACCGCTGTCCAGACTTTCTAATTTTGCCAGCTCATCGTTGCGCTCGCGTAAAATGGCGACTGCCTTGTTCAAGATGCGCGAACGTTGAATCGCCGTCATTTCTGCCCAGACTTTTTGCCCTTGTTGTGCAGATTCAACCGCACGATCGATATCATTTTTTGAACAGACCTGCACTTCAGCCAGGACTTCGCCTGTTGCAGGGTTAATAGTTTGAAACGTGCTATTGGACGTTGCATCGACATATTGTCCATGGATATAAGGACGTTGCAGTTTGAATGTTGTCAATGGAATTCCCTCGCAGATTGGTTATTTGAGTTGTTGCCGGATATATTCACTACACAGTTCAATTGGCAGTTCTGGATCAATTTCGCCACTTACTAAAGCACCTCTTAGCCAGAATCCATCAATGAGTGCAGCCAGACCTTGTGCTGCCTTCTCAGCTTGATCCTTACTCAGCTTTTTCATGAATTCATATTTAAGATTGGAATGTAAGCGGTAATGGTTAATTTGCTGTAAACGATGTAAATCAGGCTGGTGCAGACTGCTGGCCCAAAAAGCCAACCACACCTTCATGGCCGCTTTATCCGTTTGTGGAGCAGTAAAATTGCCACGCACAATCGCCAGTAAGCGTTGTTCAGGGGCGTCATTCACCTGTGACTTGATTTCAGCAACAGATTTACCTAATTGCTGCAATAAGTAACGCATTGTGGCTTCAATTAACCCATTTTTACCTTGAAAATAATGACTTATGATGCCGGTTGAGACACCTGCCCTCTGAGCAATCTGACTAATTGAAGCTTCTGCAAAACCTAGCTCATTCACTGCAGCTAAGGTGGCATCGATCAGTTGCTGACGACGGATCGGTTGCATACCAACTTTTGGCATAGGACTAACCTGAATAACTGATGTAGCAATAAAAAATCATTCTGCTAAAGCAAATAGCTGAATGATGTAACAATTCATAAACGCTTTTTTAATTGAACGTTCAATTAATAAAAATTATAGTGCCAGCTCACCCTTGATGTACAGCGCAGTTTGTTTTGGATTTGCAAAAGTTTGTAATTCACGAAAACAAGGAAGCTTTAGGGCCAGCTTTTGCTTTTAAATCACACTGCACTGTAGATCATCCGGCAACAAAAACGATGGTCAGAGATTTATGCAAAAGAAAAACGAAGAGGTGCAAGATAGTCTGAATAAGGTAGTCTTTTATTGTTCGGCGACGCTTATTCTGCTGTTTTCTATCATCACGATTTTATTTAATGAACAAGCCAATCTAGTCATTATTAATATTTTAAACTGGGTCAGTAGTACCTTTAGCTGGTATTACCTGCTGGCGGCAACGCTGTATCTGGTTTTTATTGTCTTTATCGCCTGCTCACGTTATGGCGAAATCAAGCTTGGTCCCAAACATTCTAAACCCGAATTCAGCCTGCTGAGCTGGTCGGCCATGTTGTTCTCAGCCGGGATCGGGATTGACTTGATGTTCTTCTCGGTCGCTGAACCCCTGTCGCACTATATGAGTCCACCAGTCGGTGAAGCTGAAACTTTTGAAGCCGCGCGTCAGTCCATGGTCTGGACCCTATTTCACTATGGTCTGACTGGCTGGAGTATGTATGCGCTGATTGGGGTTGCGTTGGGATATTTCAGTTATCGCTATAATTTACCACTGACAATTCGCTCTGCGCTTTATCCTATTTTTGGAAAAAGAATTAATGGCCCGATTGGCCATACGGTGGATACGGCTGCGGTACTGGGCACAATCTTTGGTATTGCCACCACCTGCGGTATTGGTGTGGTTCAGCTAAATTACGGTCTGCATGTCCTGTTCGGCTTACCGGAAAATATCTGGATTCAAACTGCATTAATTGGTGTTGCAGTCATTATTACCATTATTTCCGTCACTGCGGGTGTCAATAAAGGTATCCGGGTTCTGTCTGAAATTAATATTTACGTATCAATCGGGTTGCTGCTCTTTATTCTCTTTATGGGAAATACCGAGTTTTTATTAGCAGCTCTAATTCAGAATTTTGGTGATTATCTCAGCCAGTTCCCGAAACTCTCTTTAAGCAGTTTTCCTTTTGAACAACCGAAAGAATGGATGAATAGTTGGACCCTGTTCTTCTGGGCATGGTGGATTGCCTGGTCGCCATTTGTAGGTCTGTTCCTGGCCCGTATTTCTCGTGGTCGTACCATTCGTGAATTTGTCACCGGGACTTTGGTTATTCCTCTGTTATTTACCCTGACCTGGTTGTCTATTTTCGGTAACAGTGCTTTATACAGCGTGATTTTTGATGGTAATACTCAGCTTGCGACCACTGTTTTAGAAAACCCGGCACATGGTTTTTATGACCTACTGGCACAGTATCCAGGTTTCACATTTCTCGCAGGTGTCGCCACCATTACAGGTTTGCTGTTCTATGTGACTTCAGCGGATTCAGGGGCATTGGTATTGGGGAACTTCACTACTAAATTCACTAATATTGAGCATGATTCACCGCGCTGGCTCAGTGTGTTCTGGGCGATTGCAATCGGTCTGTTGACGCTAGCTATGCTGATGGCTAACGGTGTGACAGCATTACAGAACACCACCATTATTATGGGGCTGCCTTTTAGTTTCGTGATCTTCTTTGTCATGGCTGGATTGTATAAATCCTTGCGACTTGAGGATTTCCGTCAGGCCAGTACCAGTCTGAATGCTGCACCAGTCGTCGGTAATGTCGACATCTTCAACTGGAAAAAACGTCTGAGCCGGGTGATGTTGCATCCAAGCCTTTCACAGACCCGCGCCATGCTGGATGATGTCTGCAAGCCAGCCATTGAAGCAGTTGCGACTGAGTTAACCGATAAAGGTATTCAAGTGAATATTCAGGAAAAGCCGCTTGATGAAGAACCTGAACTGTATCATCTGGATCTCACCATTCAGCTGGATGAAGAAGAAAACTTCGTCTATCAAATCTGGCCAGTACGTTATGCCACACCAAACTTTAGTTCACGGGGTAAACGGACTAGACGCTATTACTATCGTCTGGAAAGTTACCTGTTTGAAGGATCGCAAGGCAATGATCTGGTCGGTTATAGCAAGGAACAAGTCATTAACGACATTCTGGATAAATATGAACGTCATATGATGTATCTGCACATCAACCGGATTAGTCCGGGTAAACGTCCACTTTTCCCGGATCGTGAAATCTAGGATCACTCAACTACGGAAGGATTGAATGATGTCAGCAAGTTTAAATGCCTTTGCCCTGTTTTTTTCGTTACTCAATCCATTTTTGATGAGTATCTATATGCTTGGAATTATTCGTAATTCTGAAGCAAAGGTCTTCAATATGGCATTGATTCAGGGCAGCCTGATCAGCTTTATTGTTTTCATCATTTTTGCGAAAACTGGTGAAGCCTTCTTCAATGAAGTGCTACATGCTCGCTTTGAATCCTTCCAGATTTTCGGTGGTCTGATTTTTCTGGTGATTGGTTATCGCTATGTCTTTGAAGGTGCGGATACGATTGGGGTCATGCGCGGAGCACCAAATCATCTGGCTGGCACCATTGCCATGCCTTTTATGATTGGCCCCGGTACCATTTCAGCTTCAGTTATTACTGGTGTACAGCTCAGTTTAATGCAGACTATTCTGGTGATTTTTTTCACTTTATTTTTAACCTGTAGCTTACTGATCCTGATGAAATATCTGCATGATCATATGCAACACAAATATTCCAATTATATTGACCTTTATGTCGATATTGTCGGTCGTGTCGCAGCACTGTTAATCGGAACCATTGCCATTGATATGATTGTGACTGGTGTCAGTGGAATTCTGGAAGGCTAGTTTTATATAAGCTGACAGGATAAACAAAGCGGGCAAAATGCCCGCTTTTTTTATGAATTGATGATTTTAAAATTTAAACGATACACCTGCATAGGTCGAGAAGCCTTCACCCGGTGAAGATCGTGCTGCATCCGCACCTTTGTCGTCATAACCTGGAATCACCACTGCTGCATATTTTTCATCGGTGATATTCTTGAAGTTAACCCAGGCACTCCATGACTGATCTTCTGGCGCATATCCCAGATCAATACCCCAGATCTGATAATCATCACTGAAGCGGCTATTGGCATAATCATGCGCCATCTTCGATGCATATTCTGTATTTAGACCCACATAAAGACCGTTATTCAAGGCATAACTGAGCTGTGCCTGATAAAGATGTTTTGGAATTCCCGGCAACTGGTTTTTGCCAAATAAAGGATCGTTTTTATATTGGAAATCACTCAAGGTATAAGCCTGTCGTAGGCGAAGCTCGCCCTGCTGTGATGCATACAATGGTGTATCCAGACTGAGTTCCACACCTTGATGAAGGGTTGGAGTCGCATTGGATTCGACACTAATTCGTTCTTCTGAGGGAGCCGAACTATTGCCATAATCCTTAATCATTTCAGAAGACAATAGCTCATTTTTAACTTTGGAATAATAGTAGCTCAGTGCCCAATCGCCCCAAGCTGATTGACCCCTGCCACCCAGTTCTAAAGTATTTGCAGTTTGCGTGTCCAGATAAATAGGTTCACGTACCCGCCCTGAAGCAACACCACTGTCAAAATAATATGGTGAAGACCATGCCATTGCCCATGGATGTGCCGGTTCAATACTACGACTTAAATTGGCAAACCATTGTAATGTTTCATTTGGCTGATAAGTCAGACCAATACGCGGTGCGAAATTCCATTCATAGCGACTGACTTCAGGACTGGCGACTGGGTAAGTCACTTCACTCTCACGATGGGTATAGGCAGCTGCCAATCCAAGATCAAGCTTAAACTGATCATTCAACTGGGTTTCCTGATCAAATTGCAATACATTGTCTGAACCACGATAGGTATAACGGCGTGTTACGGTATCTGCCGGATAAAGCGCACCGTCAATCGTAGTATCGCGTCGAATTGTTTCGTTTACACCACTATTCGGACGGTGCGTGGTACTTCGAAAAGCAACTCGCCCTTGATGTTCAAGACCGAATAACTGATAAGGTTTCTCATACTGAACCCGCGCACTAATATCCTCATAATCGACATTGGTACGATAACTACTTTCACGTAGATCCAATGGATAATGGTGATAAGCCAGACTACCGGTCAGTTTGGCATCATCCTGCAAGTTCCAAGTGGTAGTATTTGCCAGCCAGGTACTGCCCGGTTGAATCCGCTTGGCATCTACAGCCAGATTAAAATCATTGGCTGCTTCAGGATTATTCTTGAGCTGTTCCTGGGTAATGCGCCCTGGCGTTAAATGTTTGCTTTCACGGTAACGGACATAAAAGCGGGTCTCAATATCTGGACTGATCTGATAACCCAGATTAAAAGCTAGACCTTTACCATCACCTTCGGCATGATCCTGAATCCCATCAAACTGTGAACCCGTTACTGTCAGATAATAATCTAACTTATCGAGTTGTCGGCCAGTACTAAACTGGTATTTCTGATAGCCATGGCTACCCGTTTCATATTTTAATTCAGAGCCATTCTGCTCTGCACCAGTCTTACTTTTATAATTAACTGTTCCACCTAAGGACAATCCGCCCTGTTTTAAACCATTGGCACCACGGTACACCTCAACATGATCAATCCACCATGGTTCAAGCAGTTCATAAGCTGTACCACCCGGTCCGGTAAAGGGAATATCATCGATCATGACATAAGTTCCGGATGCATGTGCACCAGAAGTACGGTTAATGCCAGAACCACGGATAGAAATTTTGGCTCCTTCATTGCCCGGCGATTGGGCATAAATGCCGGGCTGGAGACGGAAGACGTCAGCAATGGTTCCCAGACGCTGATGTTCGAGCTGCTGATCTGAAATAAAATTGGTTCCTCCCGAAACTTTAGCGAGTTCGGCCGCAGTCTGTTGCTGGGAATTTGTATTTTGCTCAGTGGTCACCACAATAGTGTCCAGTTGCTGAACACTATCCTGTGCTAGCGTAGTTTCAGCATAAAGATGGCCTGAAAATGCCGACAATATCATCAGGCTAAGCGGATTTTTTTTGAGAGGAATTTTTATCATATTCATGGCGAATTTATACAATCCTGTATAAGTGATCCTGATCTGCTTTAGGACTTGGCTTAAAAATTTAAGCTGTAGCATAAATGAAGCATGTAAAATTAAGCAGATATTTTCTGCCAAAATATCTGACTGGTGCGGCAATATTTTTAATTTTTTCTATACAAAAAATCTGTCAGTACTTTACAAGATCACAGACAGATTCATACAAGTTCTGACATCTAATTTATTAAGTATTTGTAATTTATAAATATGTATTTTTTTCTTGTAACCATCTAATTCGAGTTGGCAAAAAGTGATTTAAATTAAAAATTTTGAAGATATAAACAATATTCTGATTCATCAAGATCAGTTTAATAGACAGGTTTCTAGACCAAAATCTTAGTCATAACTAGAAAATAGAATTCTTATTTTTTGAACTATGGCTTATAGATTTCAGCCCAAAAAAGAAACCCTCCTGCTGGAGAGTTTCTTCATGTATTCTAGCTATTATTTTATTTAGAGGCATTTTCGATTACTTGTGCTTGTAATGGTACAGCTTGCTGGGTTTCAGCTGATTTTTTCTTGGTTTTCATTTCTGCCACTTTGGCCAGAGTTTTCTCGGTAAAACGTAAACCACCATCTTCTGCCATCACATTACCCGCCATCAAAAGACTGCTCATTACTACTAGCAGGGATGGTATAAGTTGTAATTTCATGTCTATTCCACCTTTTTATTTTATAGTGGATTAAAAATAAGCAATTATTATTCCAATATTTTTATCTATATTTGATTTTTTATTTTCCCGATCATCTTGATGAAATTAAAATTGATCTAAAGGATAAATTTTATATTCTTATTCGCCTTGAAACTCCTTGTTTTAGGGCAATTATTTTGATTACGCCTCATTTTAGTCAGAGTAATTTGGTTTCATCAGACTCTATGCACTATTTTTATGACACTTTTAATCTGATCTCCTGATTTTTTGCACCAAATTGCATGGTATGTTTTTTGCATAAGTCCTCATGGAATATTCCCCGATGTACTAGCTAAAAATCTTGCATGTCTAAATTACGAATTGCCCTGATTGATGATGATCCAGAACGCGCTGAATTTATTCAGGCTTCTTTGCTTGCGCATGATTTTCATGTGGTGGCCTGTGTCATTCTGAATGACCTCAACATTGTTGATATCAAAAGCCTGCATGCCGATGTCATTCTGTTAAATATGGATCATCCTCATCGCGATATTATCGAAAGCTGCGTGAGTCAGTATGAATTACCTACGGTTCTATTTACCCAAAATTCCAACAAGGACACCATCAGAAATGCCATTGATGCCGGAGTCACGGCATATATTGTGGACGGGATTGATCCAACCAAACTGGAAAATATTCTGGAAATATCGATTGAACAATTCCAGAAACATAAAAAACTGTTACATGACCTGAAGGAAACTCAGGAAAAATTAAGTGATCGCAGGGATATTGATAAAGCCAAAGTCCTGCTGATCCAGCTGCATGGACTGAGTGAAGAAGAAGCATTTGCCCTGTTGCGCAAAAATGCCATGAGTCACCGGATTACCATTGGCGATATGGCAAGGCGCTTACTTGATGCACAAAAACTGTTATCCGGCCAATAAGGAGCATTCAATGACAACATTAGAAAAAACAGAACTCAATATTGGCTATATTCCACTGCTTGATTGTGTTGCCATTCTTTGGGCGGAGCGACAAGGTTATTTTACTGAACAGGGTTTAAAGGTAAACCTGATCCGTGAAGCCTCCTGGTCCAGCTTACGCGACCGTCTGGCCTATGGCTTTCTGGATGCTGCCCATTGCCTGTCTGCCATGCTTCCCGCGGCTGCTTTGGGCGCAGACCAGTTACAAGTCGCTTTGCAGACCCCATTAGTCCTCAGTATCAATCAGGCATTTATCAGCTTAAGACAGGATTTGTGTTATGAACTGGGCATTCAGCCTGAAGATAATGAACAGATCACGTCACAAAAGCTGGTCAGTGCCTTAAAGCAGCAACATAAAGTAGGTCTGGCTCATGTTTATAAATACTCCATTCATCATTACTGTTTAAGAGAATGGCTGGCTTTAACTGATGCGCAATATGCTAAAAATATATTGCTCAAGACCTCACCTCCCCCTTTGATGGTCAAAGGGATTGCAGCACAGATTTTTGATGGTTTTTGTGTGGGTGAACCTTGGAATATTCAGGCCAAGCTTGAAGGTTATAGCCTGATTGTCGCAGCAAGCCAAAATGTGATTCCTAAAGTGGCAGATAAAGTACTAGCAATAACTCAGGAATGGGGCGAGTTGCATCCACTGACTGTAGAGGCCTTAGTCGCAGCTGTAAATAAAGCCCAGATGGATTTAAAGCATGCTACGGATCTTTCTGAAGTCTGGGACATGCTGATGGATTATCAGATTATCCAGTTTGAATGTTCAGCTTCTCGACACGTTTATGACTTCCATAAGATTCAGAATATTATTCGTAACCTTGCAGGTGAAAGTGTTGAGCCTCAATTCACCGATTTTATCTGGCTATTAGAGCAGATGGAAAAATGGGAAAATATTAATCTGTCCGCAGATGATCAGCAACAGATTGCCCAATCCTGTATTTATCAGCAAGAATCCACGACTGTATAAATTATAAATTTATAAACTTCCATAAAAAAAGACCCAGAATCGTTCTGGGTCTTTTTATTTACTGCTGATATTTAGCTGAGCGCTTGCTGCAAATCCAGTTGCATGAATTTTTGTAAGGACAATTTTCCAGCGATAATCTGATTGATGAATTGTGACATTTCATCATACAAGGTCTCATATAGCTGCGGCTCTAATGCCATATGTCTTAACTGGATTTGTAAATGCATCAACAGTTCCTGCTGCTCGCATTCACCCTGTTCCAGAGCATAAATATAACCTAACACTGCGCCTTTTAAAACCACATCAAACGGTAAACTATATTTAAGCAAGGTCGATAATGAACCCATAACCCGTTCATTGTGTTTCAGCTTTCTTAAGGGTTCACGCCCTACACGTGCACATGGGTCCTGATAAGCATAGGCACAGGATTCAGTAAAACTTTGTGCCAGACGTTCCAGATCTGAAGCATGCTTAGGAATCTGGTAACAGAGACCATGCTTCACCTGCGCTAAGGCCTGCTGCATGAATTTTCTGACCGCATGATCTGACATGGCCACGCCAATGGTCTGATGACCGCGCAGGCTGGCATACCAGGCCATCATCGCATGCACACCATTCCATAAGCGGTTTTTAATCAGCTGGATATTGGCAATATCATCTACCAGAATCATTTGGCGCATTTTAGCCAATAATGGACTGTTATTTTCCACATAGATTGGCATATCCGTTTCGGCATTAAACAGAATCAGGTCCATCGACTGCAGAATATGACTTGGCTGAAAATTACGGCGCAGGTCTTCAATATATAAGCCCGCCTGATGTTCCTGCTCTGCATTCAGGGCTGTAGAATCATCCAGATCCACTACGGACAGATCTTCATCCAGCTGATACTGCTTGAACATGTTGTATTTGATGCGCAGCTGACGGTACAGTTTCTGGTCGGACAGTTTGGATACCATACGGTTCACCACTGTGTCACAGAAATAATGCTGATCCATAATGTGCTGCGCTGTCTGTTCATCCGTAATCTGTTTCAGACGGCTCAGAATCTGCTGCATCACCAGCTGTTTGGCCCCGATTTTATTCAGGATAATTAACAGCGTCAGCGGCTGTTACTGCTGCTCGTAGGCCAAGTATCGCGCATATAAACCCTGTGCAATTACTTCTGCTTCAGAAACCAGAGCTTCCTCAGGGACACAGACTGCCACCAGACTGGATTCAATATACATGTTCTGCATTTGCTCCAGATCATGCGCATCAATCACACTCATATTTTCAATACGCTGGTCAAAAGAGTTCTGACCATAACGAATGCAATAGGTGCCAAACGCATTTACGGCAGATTGATAGAGTGGATTACGCGTTGAGGCAATAATTTTGCGTGGACGCGTATAGCCATCCCAGTGTGATAACACCTGAGCCAGATAACCACCGCCAATTGCACCGAAGCCGTGAATCCCAACTGTTAACTGATTCAGCGTTTGCGGAAATGCAGTCTCAAGTTCAGGCATTTCCAGAACCGGAACAAACTGGTTCAGATCTATCAGAAAATCTTCCATCGTTTCATAATAATACTGGGCTTGTGCCAGCATTGATTTATTCGGCGTTTTAATGTCTTTGAAAAGTACCGTCATACCACCTGCATCATAAGCAGATCGCAGGCCATTTTCGGAATCTTCAAACATCAGGCATTGAGCCGGACTTAAATTGATTTTTTCGGCTGCGCTGATAAAAATTTCTGGATGAGGTTTCCCCTGTTTAATCTCATCACCACACACCAGCACATCAAAAAATTTATAGACATTGGCATTGATCAGATATTCTTCTGCGATCGCACGTCGACTCGAAGTCGCCACAGCCATTTTTAGACCTGCCTTGCGTAGGCGTTCCAGTACCTGTAATAAACCTTTTTTAATTGGAACACCATAATTGCGTACATGTTCTAGTTCCAGTACATCGGCGCGCTGGCGGATCTCGGCATAAGGAACATCTTGTCCATAACGCTCTTTGGCCAGTTGCTCGGCACTACGGGCACTTAAGCCCAAGCACTGCATTAAATAGTTTTCAGAAAATTCGACGTCGATCAGCTCACGCGAAGCTTGTTGCAAGGTTTGAAAGCGCAAACGTTCAGTATCAAACATGGTTCCATCCATATCGAAAATTGCGCCGTGTACGATTTGATTTTTAAATTCTAGCATTGCTCCCCTTTTATAATTCAATGAGTTAAGAAGTGGACAATACCTTAAGGAAAATAAGAGATTAAATAAACCGATGTAAAGATATGAAATAGTTCTGACTATAAATTAATCAATAAAGACTAAATTAAATAGTTTTAGGTTTTCTTATGTAACCGTTAGGTAACAAAAAGTAACCAGCAAGTTGTTTCTTATAAAAAATAAATATTCAAATTAGGAGGTGTAGATAAATTCAAATGCTGTGCCAATTTAGTATTACGATTTTTCATTCAAGTAATACTGATTTGACTTATGAAATGAACAATGAAGGTGCAAATCACATTTTTAATGAATCAAGATGTACCAAAAACTAAAAATCCCAGCCTAGACCAGGATTTTTAAACGTTGAGATTAACCATTTCTAAATAACACTGAACATGCACGCTATTTCGTTAAAATTTCATGCAAGGTATGCCGTAGCCACTGATGACTGATCTTGTGATGGCAGGACATGTGCCAGTACTGTTTGACTGCATAGGTTGGGAACGCAATCGGTGCATTAAAGATTTTCAGATTGCCGCGAGACAACAACACTTCACTTAAATAGTACGGCACGGTGGCAATCGCATCGGTTTCCTGCACCACCAAACCTACACCGAGATAACTTGGCAGACGCATCAGGATGTCACGCTTCAGTTCCAGATTCAGCAACTCGTTTTCAATATGATAATGCCCCATGCCGGCATCAATATCGATATGGGTTTCGCGCAGATAGTCTTCTGTGGTCATGCTGTCACCGGTCAGACGCGGATGGTCTTTCGCCGCAATCACCACATAATATTGTTCAAACAGTTTCTGCTGATAAAAACCATTTTCCAGATTCGGTAAAAAACCCAGTGCCAGATCGATTTCGCCATTGGCCATCAGATAACTGGTTTCTGACGTAATCGGGCGCACATTCAGACGGATATGTGAGGCATGTTCTTTTAAGTATTGAGAAATTTTAGGCAGCAACACCAGATGCGAAACGTCGGTCATGGCCAAGGTGAATTGTTGCTGTGAAGTGGCTTGATCAAAGTCGATGGTGAAGTTATTAATCGCTTCAACCTTGCTTAAGGCCTCACTGACCAAAGGAAACAAATGCTTGGACAGTTCAGTTGGCAACATTTCATTGCCGATGCGTAAAAACAAGGGATCGTGATAATGCTGCCGGATTTTATTGAGCAGGTTACTCACCGTCGGCTGGCTCATTTCAAGGTAATCGGCTGCCTGTGATACATTTTTGAATTTATACACATAATAAAAAATACTGAGCAATTTACAGTCTAGTTCAAACACAGCAACCCATTTCCTTTAACTTTTTAATCGTCTGGCCGGCTTATCATCTGCGGAAAATTATCAAGCGCCAATACTTAAATATAACACTTTGCATGCATTTACAATGTAATGATCCTGCCTCTTTGATAAAAAAATCATTTTATTTTTCTCTGATTAAAGTCATGTAATCCTGATTTTAATCAGGTCCCTGTTGTTCGATTAAAACTGCTTAAACCCCTATCCCACCTACGCTATACTTGGCCTTGTAGAATTTTATGATTGAATTAAGAAAGGTATTGGATGTTTCAGAGCAAAAAGCTGGTGTGTTTTGATTTGGATGGCACCTTGATTGATTCCGTCGGCATCTGGAACCAGGTGGATGCTGCCCTGATTCTAGAATTATCGGGGATCGAAGTCGGTCTGGATCAGATTCAGCAACTGCGTGACCTGCAACTGAAAGCCTTTAGACGTATGCCCGATCCTTATCTAGAATATTGTGGCTATTTAAAAGAGCTATATGGTTTTGAACCCAGCAAGGAAGAGGTTAAAAACCGTCGTTATCATATTTCACGGCATTTTCTGGATCATGTGATTGAACTCAAACCGCAAGCTGAGCTGCTGATTCAAGCCTTAAAACAGCAAGGGATACAATTGGCACTCACGACTACCACCAGCTTGTTCAATGTGCAGCGTTATCAGGACAATAACCAGAAGATTAATCAGAAAATCAGTTTTGATGATGATTTTGCGATTATCTTGACTCGCGAAAATGTTGAGAATATCAAACCGCATCCAGAAGTGTATTTAAATGCGCTCCAGCATTTTGAAATTGTGGCCAAAGATTGCCTGATTATTGAAGACTCTTTAATTGGGGTGGAAGCTGCCAACAATGCGGGGATTGATGTCGTGGCAATTTACGACCAGTATTCTGCGCATGAAATGGATTTGATTAAAGCCAAGGCAGATTATTTTGTAGAAGATTTTGCTGGTCTCATAAAATTGGTGAATTAAAAAAATGCCATGAATCCTTTCTGTTCATGGCATTTTTCGTGTTATCTCTGAATTGATTAGATTAGAGCATTATTTGGCTTTTTTATAGACGGAGCCTGAGCCGACCAGATTGCCAGTTTTTTCGTCAATCGCGAAATCAACGACACCTGTACCTGAATTAATCTGAAGCAGACCATTATCAGCGACTGAAGCGGGCATCGGATTTTTCTTGTCGGTTTTGCCGCTTTCTTTATCTTTAATGGTATTGGTAATGAAATAGTTTTCACCATTTTTGGAAATTACCAGGATATTTTCCAATTTTGGATTTTCCAGTGTATTTTTCCAGTTCCCCTGATAATCTGGTGCTGGAGTTTCCGGGGTATTACACGCGGTTAACAGCAATAAAAGTGAGATGCCTGAAAAATATTTAAGATATTTCAAAACTGAGACCTTGAATGATAGAACGCGGCCATTATAAAAAGAACCTCCTTGAGGTAAACGCTTAGCTTGTAGGCGAAGCGTTTCAGCGGTAGTAAATCTGTCCCGCCTTCGTCATTTTTTGAAAATCATCTTCATATTTCATTCATAAATTCGTGTGAACTGACCACTTTTTAACAGGTAAAAAAATCCTCAATAGACCATCCAAATCTATTGAGGAGTACCAAACTGGATAATAGAGAAACCTTAAAAAATTAATTTACAAGTTTGGATTTAAAGTAACGAAACACCGATTTAACTGCGTGAGTTTTTTCTGCAATTTGCTGATTCCATTCATTTGGCAGTGAGCATTTCGCCAGTCTGACCCATACAGTCGAGAACTGTTTCATAAAGCTGGCTTCGTTATAGTGAATCCCGTACTCAGCACATAAGGCTTTGATTTTTGGTGCTACTTCGGCATAACGGTTTGCTGGCATATCTGGGAACAGATGATGCTCAATCTGATGGCTTAAATTACCACTCAGAATATGCAACCAGTTCGCGCCACTGAAGTTGCTCGAACCACGGATCTGACGCAGATACCATTCCGCACGGGTTTCATTGTCGGTATTGTCCATTTCAAAGGTTTCTGCATCTTCAGTGAAATGTCCATTGAAGATCACTGCAGACGCCCATAGGCTACGAATCACATTGGCAACCGCATTCCCAGTAAATACTGGAATCGCATTTGGACCGGCAATAATCGGGAAAAATACATAATCTTTCAGAACCTGACGGCGCATTTTTTTGCGTAAAGGTGCTGCTTCTTCCCAGACCTGTTTCCATGTTTTGGTTTTATAGGCAATTACATCTTCCAGATGCAAACGCTGTACACCCACATACCACTCAAAGAACACCATCAACTGAATGGTTAAAGGAATATTCCAGATAAAACGTAGTTCCCACGGCTGAGATTCACTGACACGGATCAGGCCATAACCGACATCGTGATCCATACCGACAATATTGGTATACGTGTGGTGAATATAATTATGCGTGTATTTCCAGTCATCCCCAGTGGAAATAGTATCCCAATCATAAGTCGAACCATTCAGACTCGGATCATTCATCCAGTCGAACTGGCCGTGCATCACGTTATGGCCAAGTTCCATATTTTCCACGATTTTCGAGATACCCAATAAGCCTGTGCCCGCTAACCAGACTGGCGGCAACCAGCCTGCAAACATCAACATGCCGCGGGAAGCAATCTCGCTATAACGTACAAAATTACGGATTTTATAAATATATTCTGCGTCTTTCTCGCCCAAATCTTCCATTACTTCACGGCGGATAGCATCAACCTTGGCACCGAACTCTTCAACCTGTTCCGAGCTTAGAAATTGAGATTTACTGTATTTTTTAAAATCAATTTGCATATTCATGGGAGCACCTTCTTATTCGTTTAGTAATGGTTGAAATAGCTTATAAATTAATCACTACAGGACTGACGGCCTGTGAAATACAAAGTTTGATTGGAGTATTGCTGCCGTGGTCGATCTCACCCGTCAGCATGTTTTTCACCGAACCGCTGACTTTAGTACATGAGCAAGTATTACAGATACCCATACGGCAACCATGCGCTGGACGAAGACCCGCCTGCTCTGCACTTTCCAGCAAATTAGATTCTGCCTGAAATTCCTGCTGCGATCTTAAAAACTGTACAGGCTGTGCTTTCACTTTTTCATCCATCGCAATCTGGAAATATTCAGAATGGAAGCTAGATTTCACCGCCAGTTTATCGGCAATTTTGAGTGCAGTTTTCATCATTCCCGCTGAACCACACGCATAGATTTCACGCTGTTCAAAGTCTGGTACCAGCTTGTTTAGCAATTGCTGGCTCAGATGTTGCTTATGCTCGACTGTATTAAAATGATGATATTTCAGATGAGGATGCATCAACGCCAAGGTTTTGATCTCGGAATGAAATGCATCATCACGGGTGAAATAGATCAGATCAATCGGATGCTGAAACTGCACGACTGCTTTTTGCAATAAGGAATAAATTGCTGTAATACCACTGCCAGATGCCAGAAACAGAATCGGTTTAGGAGAGTTTAATAAGGTAAATTCGCCCTGTAGCTGAGACAGCTCGACCACTGCACCTAGTTGCAATAAAGTTAAGGCACGTGACACTTTACCTTGCTGCTTGACTGCAATAATCACATCACCATTTTTTAAAATGGTCACGATAGAATAATGACGTTGATGACGTACTCCATCCAGACGCAGAGTCACCGCGATATTTTGACCGGCCTGAAATGACCCGCGGTTAAAGTTATAATTTGGACGTAACTGGATTTTGAAAAAGTCTGGGCTAACCGCCTGAATATTCACGACCGATGCTTTGACTTTTTTGAGTGCCCAGGTTGGATGGATTTTTTCACCAACAAAATCAATGAAATCTTCACGAATCCAATGCGGCTTGTAGGTTGTCATACTTGTCATTTTTATCCCCTCTATTCCGCAGACAGTATTAATGTACAACTGTCTATTTATTATGTAGTCCAGAATAAAGAATTCTGAAGCTCGCACCATGTCAATGTAGGTCAAATTATGTGCTTAGAAACCATAGTTAGACTTTTTGTAAGACAATCCTAACCAGAAAGTGCTGTTAAAACTGTATGAACTGAATAAATTGGTTTTTTGGTCTGTATATTTTTTGCAAAAACATATAAAAAAACTGACCTCTTTATAAGAGATCAGTTTCTGTTTTAAATATTCGGTGAGTTAAAAAGGCAAAATTTTACCTTTTAAAGAAATAGCTTAACCTACGGCCTGTTCCAGCAAGATAGAGCCATAAAGTTCACGCAGGTCTTTTTTCAGCATCTTGCCGGTTCCACTTAACGGAATAGAATCTACAAAGATCACGCGATCCGGGATCTGCCATTTAGCGACTTTGTCCGCATAGTAATCCAGAATTTCAGCTTCACTCACATGACTCTCTGGCTTTTTAATCGCAATCAGAACGGGACGCTCATCCCATTTAGGATGCTGTGCCGCAATCACGGCAGCCATGGCAATTTCAGGATGTCCCATCGCCATATTTTCAAGATCGACTGAAGAGATCCATTCACCGCCTGACTTGATCAGATCTTTGGAACGGTCACACAGCTTCATAAAGCCATCTTCATTTAAGGTAGCAATATCTCCGGTATCAAACCAGCCATCTGCTGTGAGCGCAGATTCTTCCTTGCCAAAATAGTGATCAATGATCCAGTGCCCTTTAATCTGCAGATTACCTATGGTTTCACCATCCCGGGCAATTTCCTGAGTTCCTTTTTCTTCATCGGTTAAACGTAAATCAACGCCAAACGGTGGACGACCTTGAGACAGACGAATCTGCATTTTTTCTTCATCCGCCAGATCAAGGTGTTTGGTTTTTAGCTGATTGGCACTACCAAGTGGACTGGTTTCAGTCATCCCCCAGGCATGAATGGTTTCGCAGTTAAACTGCTCTTTAAAGGTTTTCAGCATAGCCGGTGGACAGGCAGAACCACCGACCACATTCCGTTTCAGGCTTTCCAGTTTTGAACCACTTTGCTGGGCAGCCGCAATCAGCCCTTGCCAGATCGTCGGAACACCTAAAGCCACAGAGACTTTATACGTATCAATCAGATTAACCAGACTAGCTCCATCCAGGCCTGGCCCCGGCAACACCAAGGTACAACCGACCATGGCAGCGGCATATGGGGTTCCCCAGGCATTGACATGGAACATTGGTACCACCGGCAGCATGATGTCACGCGCTGCCACATTCAGGGAATCCGGCATGATAATCGCATAACTATGCAGCACTGTTGAGCGATGGCTATATAAAACCCCTTTCGGATTTCCAGTCGTACCGGAGGTATAACACAGTGAACTTGCTGTATTTTCATCCAGTTCAGGCCAGTCAAATTCTGCAGATTGCTGGGCAAGCAAATCGTCATAAAACTGAACTTCCGGAATGGCTTCACGAATCGACGAATCTTCAGCATCCAGACAGATATACTGTTCTACAGTTTTTAATAACGGTTTGACGGCTTTAATTAAAGGTGCAAAGGTTTTATCAAACAGCAGTATTCGATCGGCAGCATCATTGATAATAAATACCAGCTGTTCCGGAAATAAACGCGGGTTAATGGTATGGCAAACTAGCCCGCTCCCCGAAATGGCATACCATGATTCTAGATGTCGATGATTATTCCAGGCAATAGTCGCAACCCGGTCGTCGAGTGTCAAACCGAATTGCTGTAATACATTGGCAAAACGTTTCGAGTTTTCCCGGATTTCTCCCCAATTGGTCTTTTTAATGCTGGTATCGGTATTTTTAGAAATGATCTCAGTATCGGCATGATAACGGCCGGCATGTTCAATCATGCTGCTGATCAGTAAGGGCTGGAACATCATATTTCCGAGCATGCTTCACTCCTTTATCCTTGTTATTTGTCCATCTGCTATATCGTTGTTATTTCTGTATGATGCGTTGGCGAAAAGCCTGTATTCATTTTTATCATCAAACAGTCTGAATCTAGCAAGGAAATCTGACTTTGTGAGTGTCAAATTGTGACAAAGTCATAGAGTGGATGCAGAAAAAGTAGAAAATAAAACTGGTAATGTGTGCCATAAAAAAAGCCCCAATTTAGATTGGGGCGATGATAGTGTTCAGGGAGAAGAGAATTTTAAAAGCCGCTCATCATAATTTTGTCTGCATTTACTACAAAGATAACGCCTAGGCAGAATAAACCAGTATAAAGTGCAAACCAGAGAATCATCTTCTTGAATGCTGCATCAGAAATACTGCTATCCGCATATTTTGGTGCTTTGTTGTCTTCTGAATTCATATGATCACCCATAGGTTGGTCTGGCATTATGAGTTTTATTATCAGCAGACCTAAATCAGCTGTATAGATACAATATTCATTTAAAAAAATATAACAGTTAGCCACTTATTTTTTTGATTTGTTATATTTTAATAACTTATTCATAATATAATCCTGATTATATTAGTACAGTTTAGATTTTATTTTCTTATGTTTAAATCTGAAAAGCTAGCCCAAAATATTCGCCAGATGATTGAAAATGGCGCATGGAAGGCGCATGACAAATTACCTTCATTACGGGAACAAACTGAACTGTCCGGCTATAGCCTGATGACGGTGCTTAATGCCTATCAGGTGCTTGAATCGCAAGGATTGGTCTATGCCAAAGATAAATCTGGCTACTATATTGCGGAGCGACCTCAAACCTATAACAGCAAAGAACCCGCGGTACAGATTGGCTTAAACTCCAAAGTTAAAATTAACTCTGTGGTATTTAATTATTTAAAGTCACTGCAAACTCCAAATATTGCGCCTTTTGGTTCAGCTTTTCCAAATGCTGAACTGTTATATAACAGCCGGTTTATGCAGATTTTGGCGCAGCATAGCAAAAGAAAAAGCAGTTATAGCCATCAAAATCATATGCCACCGGGTAATCAGGAATTACGCCAACTGATTGCTAACCGCTATCAGTTACAAGGCATAAACTGCACTTCGGATGACATTGTCATTACTTCTGGTGCATTGGAAGCCCTTAATCTGTCTTTACAGGCTTTGACTCAACCTGGTGATTTTATCCTGCTCCAGCAAACCATTTTTTATGGTGCCTGGCAGGCGGCTGAACGTTTAGGCTTGCAAGTCATCACAATCCCTGAACATCCGCAGTTTGGTTTTGACCTGGAATCATTTGAACAGGCCCTAAAACAGTACCCGATCAAAGTTTGCTGGCTGATGCTGAATGTGCATAATCCGATTGGCTTTACGGTAAATTCAGAGATCAAGCAAAGAATTGCGGAACTGTTGAATGAATATCAGGTATATCTGATTGAAGATGATGTCTATCAGGAACTCAATTACGGCGCTCATAAACCGGTTTCCGTAAAATATTTTGATCAGCATCAACGGGTATTGCACTGCTCTTCATTTTCTAAAACCCTGGGCATGGGTGCGCGGGCCGGCTGGGTTTTCGCTGGCCCATTTTCCGATGCAATCCAGCATTTACAGCTCATGAGTACTTTGACTGTTAGTCCGCTATTACAAAATGCATTGGTTGATTTTCTGTCCCATCATCATTATGAAAAGCATTTGCGCCATTTAAGACAGCAGCTGGAAAAGTATAAGCAAAAATTTTATCAGGAACTCAAAGCACGTTTAGATTCAGTCTGTGAAATTTATTATTATTCTAGTGGCTATTTTCTCTGGATCAAATTGCCGGAACAGCTGGATGGTCAGGTTTTATATGAACAGCTGATTCAGCACAATATTGCCATTGCTCCTGCTTTGCTGTTTAAACCGGAACATACCAGCCAGAATTATATTCGCCTGAACTGTTCATTTGACTGGACTTCTGAGATAGAAAATGCTGTCAATGTGCTGGCAGAGGTGATCCTGAATCATGCAAAAAGCGTGGATTAACTCATCCACGCTTTAAGTTTCTTATGTAAAATCGCTAGAGCTTAGAAACTGTAAATTGCAACGGCATTCACTCGGTTATCTTCACCTTTTGTACTGCCATTTGGTGCAGCACCCAATGCTTCACGTTCACCATAAACATATTCCAGGCCAAAACTCAGCGGTTTTGTAGGGTTATAGAACACATTAGCCCAAGCCTGCCAAAGGTCTTTGTTCACTGCTGTTAGATTCAGACCAGGAGCAGCAAGATAGCCATTATCTTGGTCGAAATTCATATAACCATAGCCTACAGTACCACGCAATTTATCATTAAACTGCTGCGTTAGACCGACTGTAATTGAGTCGAATTCACTCTGTAGAAGATCTCCATTAGCAGCTGTAACGACACCTGGATTGGCGTAAGAGACAAAACTGCTATCCCCTTTGACATGATAATAATCTGCCTTAAGGCTGGTGCCTGGAACAAACTCGTATTTCGCACCTACACCTACACCCCATGCAGTTTTTTCATCTTCATTCACGCGTTTTTCATTCCCCATCGCACGCGCGCTGACAGAAAGATTATCCGCAAATTTGTGGTTTAAGCGTGCTGTTAAGGCAGGTAAACGCTGTTTGATTCCCGTAATGGTCGCATCTTTCGGATCTTCTACTGCAAGCACCAGATTGGTCGCTGGACTCAAAGTACTGGTATGACGAATCTGAGGTGTCCGTTTAATTGAACCACCGGCATAAACCAGTGCATCTACCGTCTCAGGTATATAGTCCGGAGTTGCAAAGTTTGACCAGGTTTGACCAATTAACCAGTCAGCATAGCTGATATAGGCATGACGGATACGCAGGTTATCAAAACCAGCTCCACCCAGGAAATCGACCTCAACCTTACCGCTTAAGGCATTATCCCCAGCACCCACGGGCGCTTTAAAATCCATCCCTAAACGGGTGGCTGAAAGCGTGGATTTAAACTCATCACTGCGTTCACCTGTGCCTTCAAGAGGTACGGCATTAATCTGGTTATACATACGTGTCGCTGCACCGCCCTCAGCCTGATAAGAGGCATCAGCACGGATATTACCGTATAGATTAAACTCGGCCCCACTGGCAATTTTCATCACAGGTTTGCTCGCAGGGGCTACTGCTGTATTTGCAGGTGCCGGCGTTGTCGCTACAGGTGCAGTCACAGCAGCTGTCTGAGTCTGCTGCTGTTCAATCAAGGCGCGTAGAGCTTGAACCTCCTGACGCAACTGCTCAATTTCCTGCTGATTGGACTGAGCTGGAGTTTGTGCCTGGGTAGACAAGCTGATACCCCCTAAACTCATTGCCATCATGCTCATCAGAACCGTGCGTTTTAATGTGATTGTTTGATTATTAAATAATTGTTTCGTGTTCATCCTAAACTCACTTTTTTATTATGCGTCTCGATTCTAACAACAGATCACCACTGCTTACGATGGCGATCTCTATCATTAGAAGTGTTTTCTTTATTAATTGATATTTAATCCATTAACTTGCTTTTTCAGCGAGAGAATCAGTGCGAATCTCAGGTGTAGCAAGGGCTTGACCTTCTACAGACATTTTTAAGTTCACCAGGAAAATTGCCAGCGCAGCAATCAAACCAGGAATCGCAATTGCAAAGAAGTTCATTTGATGCGGTAAATTCATGGTGAGTAAAGCACCTGTCAATACCGGTCCAACGATCGCACCGATACGTCCAATTCCGGAAGCCCAACCCATGCCAGTGGAACGCACCGTTGATGGATAATATTGCGCTACGAAGGTGTAGAGCAGGATTTGAGAACCAATGGTTGCTGCACCGGCCACAGCAATCAAGCTATAAAGCACGAATTGCGGACTGTTATAACCGAGCAGGATTAAAGAAGCTGCCCCACAAAGAAACATGATCGTCAGTACTTTTTTGATATGGAACCGGTCTGCCAGATATCCCCCACCAATAGCCCCAATCATGCCACCAATATTCAGAGCAAATAGGAAGATCATGCTGGTACCCAGTGAATATCCAGCCTGGATCATCAGTTTTGGTAACCAGCTACCCAGTGCATAGACCATCAATAGGCACATAAAGAAAGCCAGCCAGAACATGAAGGTACTAAATGTACGGCCTTGCTGAAATAAAGCCTTTAATGGTGCCTCATCACCCTTTTGTACTTCATTCAGGACGAACTGGGTGTCAGATCCAATTACCTGTGTCGGCGAAATTTTCCGGATAATGCTTTGCGCTTGAGCCGTTTGCTGCTTATTGGTCAGATACATCAGCGATTCTGGTAAATATTTCCAGAGTATCGGCAGAAACAGTAAAGGAGTACCCGCAAGCAAGAACATGATTTTCCAGCCAAACTGTGGCACCAGCCATGCGCCAAGCAAGGCAGATGTCATCCCGCCGATGGCATAGCCACTAAACATCAAAGCGACCAGTGTACTGCGAATCCTTTTTGGTGCGTATTCCGTCATCAGGGCAACGACGTTTGGCATCACGCCACCAATTCCGAGTCCGGCAAGAAAACGTAAAATCCCGAATTCGACAGGTGATGTTGCAAAGGCACCGATAAACGTAAAACCACTAAAGATTGCGACACAGATCATGATGGTTTTTTTACGTCCCAGTTTATCGGACAAAGTGCCAAAGCTCATGGCTCCAAACATCATACCAAACAAGGCGGTGCTGGCTAACATGCCGGCCTGTACTGCACTGAGTGACCATTCCTGCATCAGTAATGGTAAAGCAACGCCGTAAATCACCAGGTCATAACCGTCAAAAATAATGATCAGCAAACACCAGATCAGGACGCCCCAATGAAAAGGCGTGAACTTTGCTTCATCAATCAGCGTATTTATATTCACTTTATTTGTAGACATCTCCACCTCCTAATTGTGAAGTTCAATTTATGAGATTCACAATGCAGAAGATGTGTATAAATGTCCAAAACTGAATAGGCATGCTTCTATACCTATAAAGTCTGCCTTCAAGAAAAGGCTTTATAAGATCTCTTTCATAAATCAAAAAACGATCTTCTTTTTGGTTAATATTTGCACTCCGGATTTCTTAGCATTCGTGCATAATCTGCGGATGAAATACATCGATTCAAACAAGCTTTCTGATCCTCA
>NZ_VPED01000101.1:0-2651 GCF_013417335.1 Acinetobacter sp. YH16031 | reverse complement strand
CCCTCTGAAAAACATTTTTTTTGTCCTCTTTAGCCTAAGAAAGCGTAAGTTTTATGCAGAAATTTGTTCCTGGATCGAGCGTAGCGAGTAAAAAAGTTTTATGAGCGAAGCGAATTCCAAGTTTCTTTTGCTTTTTCTTAAAGTCACGTAAGTATTCACCAAAAAATTGCCCCGACGAACTGAGCGAAAGCGAAGTTCAATAGAGTTTGAGCGTAGCGAAAACATAGGGCAATTTTTTCTTCCTTAGGTTTTTAATTAATTTTTATATTTTTAATGCTTTTAAATCCATTGGAAAGCTTTTTACATAAGGGTTATAGAGCTTATAAGACTACAATTCCTTTGTTATAAACTACATCTAAATCAGATGTAGTCTTATAGAATCTATTTTTAAAAAATATCAGTAGGACAAAATCAAATTTTTAGAGAGCGTTCAAAATTCTGTGTCAGCCGAATTGGCTAGAGTTTAATTATATCATCGAGCCTGCCTTCAAAGTAAATCGATAACTGTGTGATGGTTTGCCCCCAGTTTGTCACCGGCATTGTCCATTTTTCAGAAGCCTGTTGAATGCCAATATACAGCAATTTCAGCAGGCTATTTTCATTCGGGAAAGCCCCCTTGGTTTTGGTCAGTTTTCTGAATTGGCGATGTACTGCTTCAACCGCATTGGTGGTATAAATTGGCTTCCTAACCGCTTTCGGATATTTGAAATAGGCACTGAGTAAATGCCATTTTTCACGCCATGAACGAATGACTTTCTCGTATTTATCCCCCCATTTGGCTTCCAGCTCATCTAGCGCCATTTCAGCTGCCTGCTTGGTATCTGCTCGGTAAACAGGCTTCAGATCAGCCATAAAGGCTTTTTGATCCTTACTGGCCACATAACGCAAGCTATTGCGGATTTGGTGAATAATACATAACTGCACTTCTGTCTGCGGAAATATCGCAGCAATTGCTTCAGGGAAGCCTTTAAGCCCATCAACGCAGGCGATCAGAATGTCTTGTATGCCACGGTTCTGCAAATCTGTGAGTACGCTGAGCCAATAATTAGCACCTTCACTTTCTGATAGGTAAAGACCCAGCAGTTCTTTATGGCCTTCGGTATTTAATCCCAGCACGGTATAAACGGCTTTGTTGACATAACGGCCTTCATCCTTGATCTTGTAATGGATGGCATCGAGCCACACAAAGGGATATACGGCATCAAGCGGCCTCTGTTGCCAGGCACGTAATTCGGGGATTAGCTTGTCTGTAATATTGGTAATGGCACCCTCGGAAATATCCAGTGCATACATATCGGCAATATGTTTTTGAATATCACGGTAGCTCATGCCGAGCGCAAACAGTGAGATGACTTTACTGTCGATCTCTTCAGAGAGTTTGGTTTGATTTTTCTTGACGAGTTGAGGCTCAAAATCACCAGTGCGATCACGAGGTGTTTCCAGTTCAAATGAACCGGAGGATGATTTTACGGTCTTGCGAGAGTAACCATTCCTGCGATTGGATGGTTTAGGATTTTCTTCCAGATAGTTTTCAATTTCAGCATTTAAAGCCGCTTCTGTCAGCTGTTTGATTAGTGGTGTCAGGATACCGTTTTCACCAGTGAGGGGTTGTCCTGATTGTAATTGTTTTAAAGCTGCTTCGAAATCAAAGTTGTTTGCCATGATGTGTCATTTCCTGTTTGATTCAGTTTATTGAAATGACACAGATTTTTGAACACTACCAATTTTTATTTCTATATCGTCCTCTGTACTCGATATACAGTAGCGATACCCACACCTACAGCTTTTGCTACTTCTTCTTTTGTCATATTTTCGGCCTTAAGTAGCTGTTTAATACGCTCATGCTTAGCGGTATTGGCTTTCTTTCCTGCCGGCTTGTAACCTGACCTTTCTAGTCCTTGCTTAATGCGTTCTCTCCTTTTGTCGTTATCAAGCTTCGCCATAGTTGCAAGTAGGTCTATCAACATGCTGTTGATGACGTTCAGTATCTCTCCTGTCATGCCACTATTAACGACGTGTGTTGTGGGTAGATCAGCGACGACCAGGCGCAGTCCTTTGCTCTTGATCTGTTGCTTAAGAATGTCGAAGTCGGCTTGTTCTAGGCGTGACAATCTGTCGACCGATTCCACGAGTAAAATGTCACCTGGCTCTGATTCGTTTAAAAGCCGATTGAGGATGGGTCGGGTTAACTTCGTGCCGCTTTCATTTTCGATGTATTCAACGTGTCCAGCGCTATAGCTCTTACTGAACTCGACCAAGTCACTGAGCGCTCTTTCAGCATCTTGCTCTTTAGTTGATGCACGTACATAAATGCGAACTATCATAACCGACTACCTATCAAAAAGACTTAAAAAAATAAGTACAATGATAATACTATCATTTAATAAAGATTAATAGTCTATTGATAGGTATTTTTATCATTTAATACTTTTATCTTTTATGTATAGTGCAATGATAGTGTTTCTTGAGGCTCGTACGTGAATGAAATTATTTTTTATGGGTAGTTCTGCTCTTTAATTTACGTAGAACCAAGCAAAACGAAAAAAACCGCCTGATCCAGCAGGCGCTGTTAATATTCAATAGAGTAATGGTTGCAAGATTTCCGTGAGCTGAATTAAGTCAGCGAGCAAGCTAATAGCTTGTAAAAGCAA
>NZ_VPED01000100.1:0-2751 GCF_013417335.1 Acinetobacter sp. YH16031 | reverse complement strand
ATAGCAAGAGTGAACCACCTGATCCCTTCCCGAACTCAGAAGTGAAACCTCTTAGCGCTGATGGTAGTGTGGGGTCTCCCATGTGAGAGTAAGTCATCGCCAGCTCATTATTCCAAAAGCCCTCTGCATAAGCAGGGGACTTTTTTTATAGAAAAAATAAAGATGAAATAGAAAAAGGTTTAAGTTTATTTAAGCCTTTTTTGAATCTAGTTATTATTGATCTGCAGCGATAATGGATTGTGTGGCATTCTTCAGCATATACAGGGCCTGACCTAATAAAATGTCTTTTTCAGCCAAAGTAACCAGAATAAGAGGGTGTTTTGGTGCTGCAACTGCTGTCAAAATGGCTTTACCATTTTCTGCATCCAAAGTAATGCTTTGACAGCCAGTAAGATGGATCTCTTTAGTAAATGCTGAAACCATCGCTAAAATCGAGCTACTCACAGCAGCCAGTTTGTTGTTGTTATAGTTGTCTTTCTTATGAATTGTGGCCAATTCAAATCCATCTGTTGAACAGACCATTACATAATATACGCCACGAACATTGCTAATGATCTCCTGAATTTGCTGTTTAGCATGCTGAACGAGGGCTTCCGGGGCTTGACGTCTTTCTTGTATAGTGAGCATGCTTTAATCCTTAGCTCATGAGGTTATAGTTGACTTCGATTGAAGTAATGAGGGCTTCTAAAAGAAGCAAGATGTCGTCTTTTTGACGTGCATCTACAAAAAAAAGAGGGGAGTATAAAGATCCTGCTGGATCAGCCAGTCCTTATAAATCTGGGTAAAATGAGGACTTTCAAGATCACTATGCGTAATCCCAATAGCAATATTATTGGTATATTCCTGAAATACTTCGATATAACTTTCCAGTTCTTGGATCGGGTCATTCACTGTATGATCAATGAGGATAATAGCACCTAATGCGCCTTGGCAAATGACAGGCCAGATAAAGTCAAAGCGGCTTTGTCCAGGCGTCCCATACAGGCTAATTTTGGTTCCATCTTGTAATGTGATCTCACCATAATTGATTCCTACCGTGGTTTCCATTTTTGAATGACTGCGGTCGTCAGTATTCAGTGCCTCAGTGAGTAACACTGGAATATCAGATAATGAACATATCGCGGCTGTTTTACCTGCGCCCATGGAGCCCGCAAAAACGATTTTATATTGTTGTAAAATCATAAGTATTTACTTTCTTGGATTCTCAAATGAAGTGAATCTATTTTTTCAACTGAAATTTTTACCTAATTAGTTCCATAATCCATTTAAAATATTTTATTACATCTTTTAGATTAAGGTGTGATTATAGATTAAAAAATAATCACAGAATCATTTCACATATCCTTAAATAAAAAAATAAACGCATCACATAATTAAAAAGTACAAGTTAAAAATTAAGATATAAAGTAAAACATTAAATTTTATATGGTTTTTATTTCAATTGTAATTTACTCTCCCATTTTTATAATGAATTTGAATGAAAAAGATAATATTCGAACTTCATCAAATACAACTAACGCATCAACTATTTTTATAACAGGGAAATAATTATGGCTAAGGTAACCTTAGATACACTTACAGACATTGATGGTTTCGTTGCTGCAGCATTAGCTGATGGTGAAAGCGGCTTGGCTTTAGCAACTCAAGGTGGTGGCAATATCGATCTTGAACTTGCAGCAGCCGGCAATACAGAAGTGGTTCGCACAAAACGCCGTGTAGCGAATTCATTAAACCTGAATGACTCGATTGAAGATATTCTGATTACGCTGGGCAAGCAATATCATCTGATTCGCCCACTCGAAAAGAATAACAATGTATTCCTGTATCTTGTACTGGACCGCTCTAAAGCAAACCTGGCTATGGCTCGTCATGAACTTAAATCTTTTGAACAAGGTTTAGACTTTAGCTAATACACAGTTTTCCCCTTTATTTCATGCGATAAAGGGGATTCTTATACGCTTCACCCAATAAAATATAAACTTTAATCGAGACTTAAAATGCATAGGCATTATATTCATATTGGAATAGCAGGTTTAAGTATTCACGATGCAGATGAACTAAAAAAGACTTTACAGCACATCACTCCTGATCATTTTATCCTGCAATGAAACACTGCTTCCGATCCTCATCTCGATTGCCTGTTGGTGTATGAATACTTTCTTGAAACAGAGGGTATCCAACGTGTTCTCAAAAACTAAAAATGCCCTTATTTATGTATCTCTAAAAATGCTCAATATTCGAACCAGATTATAAATAATACGCTCGCTTTACCCCTGCAAAACACACAAATTCTCAAGCACTGGTTTGAGCAAAATATTCTTAATTCAGAAATTACCTCTGAAATAGAAGAACCTATATTTTCAGCCCCCATTCAGATCCAGCAATCTTCTGACCATCCCTACACGATTAACTTTTTTAAAGAGATGCTGCATGCTGAAAAAGGTAAATTACATCTCTATGATCAGCATGGCACCATTGCCATTATTGACTCAGCAAAAAACCTGGCCTGGTTAAACAAAGACCGGGCTGAAACAAGCACAGACTTTTCTTTTCAATATGACTTCGCATCCACTAGTGACCTTTTAAAAGTGACACGTAGAGAAACACAGATTCTGCAAGACTAGTTAACCCGGATCCTGCTTAAGCCGATGATTCCTTAATTTGAATTGTTGGCTTATTTTGATGGGTTAATTGATATGCACATAGTGAGGCGTAAATTCCACTCAGAAATCCATGAAGACTACGTGCTTT
>NZ_VPED01000099.1:0-2753 GCF_013417335.1 Acinetobacter sp. YH16031 | reverse complement strand
TCTGGTTAGGTTGGGCTTCTTTCGACGGTGCAATCCAAGAAATCCCTAGTCCGTTGATTGGTGCTCTTATCAGGTACGCACTGTAATCTTTCGATACCGCAGCGTGATTCGGAGGCAGAGCCGGAATTTCGTTTTCCGGTACGTTTTACTACCACAATTTGCCTGTTTATCCTTTCGGAGACCGGGCTAAGTCCGAGTCAATCAAGTGGTGCATTTGAGTTAATGTCTTTGAATGGTTTTAAGGAAGTAGTGACAAGCTAGCTTCCCATTGCTAAGATTGGATTGTCTAGGTCTGATCTTAGCAACGAATGCACCGAATCAGATTAGCAGAGCCGAAGTGATGTCACAATCATTTCGGCTCTGTGCCTTTCGGAGTATCACAAAAAAATCCCGTCATATTTAAATCCGCAACGCTCGCCGCAAGATGAAAATTTATTTTTCATCGAGGAAGCGGAAGTGCATCTGATGCTGATTGGTACTCGGTCACTCCGTTTTATTATTTTCCCGTTTTTTCTTGGCGCGTTTGTACATCGTTTTTACCGTGAGCACGCTTAAATTATGTGGTGTCTGCTCATTTAAACAATCGGTTATTCGTTGCCATGACCGGTATTTTCTGGCTTCGGTGATTTCATCAAAGGCTTCATCAAACACTTTTTGCATACTTTTGAGTCCACCAAAGGTCAGTAAAAAAATAGTTTTATTGAGCGATTCTCTTACAGGTTTGATCCCCGATTGTCTGATAGCATCGGCGATATGTTTTTCGAGTCTCTCTAATTCTTTTTTTTCCATCCCGATCACCTAAAAAATAAAATTAATGTGATGATAAGTGCATTACTGAGTAGAACGGTTAGGAAAAAGGTTATCGTCCAGCGAGTCAGCTTTTGTTGTGTTTTTTGATGTCGTTTTTTTTCATCATCCAGTTCTTGCCTTAAATGTGAGTATTGTTCACTGAAATCATTCAGAAGTTTTTGACTGGCGTTAAGCGTGCTGAGTTGATGATTGACTTCTAAGTTCCATTTTCGGAGGTTGTGGCGCAGTTCTTGGTCAATACGGGTGACATCATCCTGTAAACGTTCTGTGAGCGTTTTTCTCGGTGAAAGATGGAGTGATTCAGCGAGGATTTCACGTGCTTTGTTGGTGATAGTTTTATTTTCTCGTTCAGCAATGATTTGAAGTTTATCTTTGAGATCATCTTCAATTCTAAAGCTCACCGTTGTTGTTTTTTTGCTCTCTGCCATTAATTCCCCTTTTTTCTCGTTGTCTAAAAACGTTGACGTACAAGGCTCTAAGGTGTGTTACCTATGCGTTTTTAATTGGTTTGTTAAAAATATCTCCAAATACAAAATTACAGGCACGAGGGCGACGATACACAAACGGGGACAAAATGGGGACATTTTTACCGTTTATTACCGTCGCGTACTCAGGGGGCTTTCCCCTGATACCCCGAAGCCTCTACGAGTCTTTTTCTGACGCGCTGCGCTTGTCCAACGATTCACAGACAGATAAAAATTTTATCTGCCCGTTCACCGTTTATGAGTCAAACGGGAAGATAATTATTTTGAAGGTTAAGGGGTAATTTTTGTGGCTAATAAAATAATGTTAAAAACGAAGCCAAACGGCACAGAAACCGTTCTAAACTTTCAGGGTAGATTTGGGTGTTTGATAGGGTGATCGTGTCTTAAAATCGTTTTGAGGGGCTTTAATGCGGATGAATGGGCGGTTTTAGTAAACTAACTCGCCCGTTTAACATAAAAGGGATTGTATGAATCAATTTTAGCTAGAGTTTAAGGTTGTTCAAATTAATGTACAATGATTGCACTGTATAAATAACCAGGTGTAGCATGTATGGAAAAGCACTTTATCAATGAAAAGTTTTCACGAGATCAATTTACGGGGAATAGAGTTAAAAATATTGCCTTTTCAAATTGTGATTTTTCAGGGGTTGATTTAACTGATACTGAATTTGTTGATTGTAGTTTTTACGACAGGAATAGCTTGGAAGGGTGTGATTTTAATAGAGCCAAACTAAAAAACGCTAGCTTTAAAAGCTGCGATTTATCAATGAGTAATTTTAAAAACATTAGCGCCTTAGGTCTTGAAATTAGTGAGTGTTTAGCTCAAGGAGCTGATTTTCGAGGGGCTAATTTTATGAATATGATAACTACAAGGTCATGGTTTTGTAGTGCTTATATAACCAAGACAAATCTTAGTTACGCTAATTTTTCTAGAGTCATATTAGAAAAGTGCGAACTGTGGGAAAATCGCTGGAATGGCACTGTGATAACTGGCGCCGTGTTTCGTGGCTCCGATCTTTCTTGTGGGGAGTTTTCATCGTTTGATTGGTCTTTGGCTGATTTTACTGGTTGTGATTTAACGGGTGGGGCGCTTGGCGAGCTTGATGCAAGGCGAATTAATTTAGATGGAGTGAAGTTGGATGGAGAGCAGGCGCTTCAGCTTGTTGAGAGTTTAGGTGTTATTGTTCACCGATAAAATCTAGGTAAAAAACGCCTAATGCCCCAATGTGGTACTAATCAAAACGGAGCGAAGCGACATCTTCATCTTGTCTTTGCTTTTCTCCATGATCAGTTATTGGGTCATGGTCTCTTAGCTCGTTAATCTGGCTAAGTCTGGTTAGGTTGGGCTTCTTTCGACGGTGCAATCCAAGAAATCCCTAGTCCGTTGATTGGTGCTCTTATCAGGTACGCACTGTAATCTTTCGATACCGCAGCGTGATTCGGAGGCAGAGCCGGAAT
>NZ_VPED01000098.1:0-2839 GCF_013417335.1 Acinetobacter sp. YH16031 | reverse complement strand
ATTATTAGCTTAAGGCCCACTACCCAATCCTGTAATTAGCCAATCAGATTGAGGAGATTTTTTCACAAGAGTAATAAATAAAATATAGTCACCTACTGGACTGCCAGCATCATCTATATGCACGATTTTAACTTTTACCATCACTGAAATAATTTTATAAAATTCTTGATAATACTCAGGTCTACTTTCCGCTGAATCATCATTAATTCTTATTATTTCTAAAATTTTTGAGTCTTTGAAAGAAAGAAATCTTTCAGGACTTTTTAAGTCTTCATATAATTGCGCATCAGGCCAAACATATTTGATTGCTGATTTTCGATCATGTTTAGCAAGTGAATTTAAGAAAAGTATCGTTGTCTGTTTTGCCATTTCATTGTCATAATTCAATTTCTGTTTATATGAATTAAAGATCAGAATTAAACATAGACCTACAAGCAAAATTCCTACTTTTATAATTTTTGGGCGATTTACCATTCTTTTTGAAAACCCTTTCTAACTGCTAATGTTTAACCTTATCAATAAAGTCAGGCACTTATTTAACATAATGGCTGTTATACGAAATAAAAAAAAACCTAGGCACTGCCTAGGTCTTAAATTTAAAAAAATACATAAAGATTAAGGCGCATGACACTTCAATCAAGCTATATTAATAATTACATACCATAGAAACAGCACCTTGATAGTTACCATTATTGCTCAAAGTCATACGGTAAATTGCACCAAGTACTAGGCTATTTGGTCCATTATCAGCTATGTTAAATGTACCGATCTGATTTGATTCACCTTGTTGTCCTACGATACCCAATAAGTTATAGCTGCTATAGTTATTGAATGAATCAACCCATCTCATTGATGAAGCAAAGGTAGTTTCATCACTGCCATTTTTTGCAGTAAATTTAACGTCGATATTGCCGTTAGGATTTAAGGTAATACTTCCATTATGAATGGATGGAGAAATAAATTTTTCAAATTGGCCACTATTGGTCACTTTTGCTTGAGTAGCATTAACATCAGTACAGTTAATTTGTTTGGTTTGGGCAGAAATACGCTTAGTAATGATTGGGGTAAATGCAAAATAAAAATAAGAAGCATTGCTATATTTGGAAATATCTGTTGATTTTATTTCCCCATCTTTTTCATAATTAAAAATTCCTTTGGTTACACGAGCAATCGTAAAGTTTTTATTTCCAGCAATTTCTTTCGCAACAATATCTCCTGTAATTTTGTAATCACCAAATTCGGTGATAATACCATCGGCATTTTGTTTTACAGAATCAAGTCTTGATGCACCAGAAGAATTAGGGTAGTCAAAAATAATATTGTAGGATTGTGATGGATTCAATTTTTCCAATACTGAACCAGTAGAAGTATCTGGTGTGGTGCCGCTGTTCCCTGTAGAGCTCGATGTACCATTCCCTGTAGAGCTCGATGCACCATTCCCTGTAGAGCTCGATGCACCATTCCCTGTAGAGCTCGATGCACCATCACTGCCGCCGCCGCAGGCAGTTAAAGTAAGACCCAAAGAAATAACTAAAAAAGAGGTCTTAAATCGGTTCATGGTAATTCCTAGTTTAAAAGAATCAACTATAGTCTATTGTTAGAATACTGAAAATACGAACATCTTTTTATTTACAATAACTTAGGTGCATAAACCTACTTTTAAAGGCTTATTCAGCAAACAATGATTGATAGCTATTAACTTTATAGGCATATTTAATTCAAATATACCTCCCCTTTAACATAATGGCTGTTATACGCAATAAAAAAACCTGGGCACCAACCCAGGTCTAAAATTTAAAAAACAGATAAATATCAGTGCAATAAACTCATTTTTCTAATTTCGCATAACGTGTATTATGTTAATTTTAGGAAAATTTAAAAAATGAAGAAACTACAAATCATCTTTTCAGTAATTTTAGTCATAGTAATTTTATGGGGCATACAATGGATGTTTCATGGTTTTCCAGTAAAACCTTCAAATATTAATAATTCAAAACCTACTGGAGATATAGAATCCAACTTAAATAAGTTCTTAACTGACCCAGCTTTATCACGAATAATACAAAGTTGTATTCCTCTTTATAATGCTGATTTCAGAAGACTGAATCCTCAACTTAAAAATTTACCTGATTTAATTACGGCTGATTATTTTAAGAAAAATCAATTAATAACAACTAATCCTCATACAAGAAAACATGAAGCTAACTTATCTACTGTAAATATTATTAATGAATTTTTTACTGTTTTAGATAGTCCAATGAGTGATCCAAAAATGCTACAAGGATGTTTCGGAAATTATGGTTATACACTTCATGACATGAGAAGAATTAAGAAAAATTTTAGCAATTTTGCAAACTCAAATTAATTAGATACCCTGCATTTAACATAATGGTTGTTATGCGAAATTCCTAGCATATTCACCTTTTGTCTTATATCTTTGTTTTTACCAATAGGTAAAATATATTCATAACCTACATCGGAAAAGTAGGTAGTTAAGAAAAAAATTGCAGAGATTTATAAGCCTTATAGTAACGGGAGAGACTATAGGGCTTTTTATTTATCTTAATATTCATATACCTAATGGATTTGCTTTTCAACTAGTTCCAATTTGTTTAATGCTTGCCGTTTTTTATGATCATTATTAATCTTTACAACTAGAGCTAAAATAAAAACCATCACTATAAAAACAAGGAAAATCAAATGCTTTTTCATCATTAATCCCTTCTTTTGATCTTTAAGAATGCCTTGTTCCTTTGTAAATAGATATGACATAAGGGAAGCACTGATACAAGCCTTTTTAAATGACTTTAGCAACTCGATAAACAGTTGCAACTCCACA
>NZ_VPED01000097.1:0-3000 GCF_013417335.1 Acinetobacter sp. YH16031 | reverse complement strand
CATAAGAAATTTTATGTTAAATGATTGTTAGAAATGCCCCTTGATCGAGGCATTTTCTATAAAGAATACTAAAAACTAATTAAAGCCAACCAAGTTTCAAAACAAGGCAGTTCTCAGCAATCATATTTTTAAATTATATAACTCCCAACTGAGCTTTTGCTCCAACGATAAGGCTTTCATTTTGAGTTTCTAAGGCAAATAAACCATACATCAAAGGAGAGGCCGCTGCTCTTTCTAAAGTCTGTTCATATAGTTTATTCCAAACTTTACCCCCTAGTTTTTCATACTCGATGATTAGAGTTTTGAGGCTTTCTTCTCCAAACAAAGTTACATGCCCAGCAAAATCAATCGCTGGGTCATCTATATGGGCTGTTGACCAATCAATAACGCCTGAAACAGCTCCATCCTTTGAAGCTAGTACATGCCCAGCATATAAATCGCCATGTATAAATTGGGTGAAATCTGCCCATAGAACATCATTATCCAACCATTTTCTGTAGCGGGTTTCCAATTGCTCACTTATACCAATTTCAGATTTTACTAACTGCAAATTGTTTGCTATTTCAGGTCTTAAATCTGAAGGTTTCATAATTTTCAAATCATTTTCCCGAACTTCTTTTTCAGGAATACTATGGATTTCAAATAAGGTTTTTGCCAAAGATGTTATGTATTTCGGGCTATCTTTGTCCATATTCCAAATTATTTCATAGGTTTCAGCATCCAAATTTAAAACAGGATTATCTTTAAGTATGGGATAAGCCACTAATTCTGTAGATGAAATTCTCCAATCAGGAACCTCTACAGAAAGATGTTTTTTTACCAATTCTAAAATGCGTTTTTCTTTCTTGATTTGTTCCCTCATGCCATCACGACGAGGAATACGCAGCAACCATTGTTGCCCCTTTGTATCAAGAGCAAAAACGACCTTAAAATCAATGCCCATTTCATTGAAATTCATTTTGTCCGTAAGCAACAAGCCGTGTGCTTCAGCAAGTGATTGAATATCTTGAATTGTCATTTTTAATTTCCTTTAAAGAGTTCAATAATTAATGTTCGGATTAGATTGGCTATCATTAACAATCTCTCTCAAAAGTCTTGATGATTTTGTGGTCTTTGATCTCGTAGATAATGTCAGCAATATTATCGACCAATTGCTTGTCATGAGATACGAAGATAATAGTTCCTGCATAGGACTTCATCATTGTTTCTAATGCGGCAATACTTTTTAGGTCAAGATAGTTTCCTGGTTCATCCATAAGCAAAATATTATATTTTCCTAAAAGCATTTTGGATAAAAGCAGTTTGATGATTTCACCTCCCGATAAGTCGGATAAGTTTTTTTGAATATCATTCGCTCCGATCCCCATTGAAGCCAATACTGCACGAATTTCCGCAACTGTGTACTCGCACTCTTCCTGCATAAAGGAGAGCACAGATTTATGCGTGTTAAATTTATATCCTGTTTGTGTAAAGTAGCCAATTTCAGCTTTTGGAGATATGGTTAATCCATCAGCACGTTCTGATATCATTTTTAACAAGGACGTTTTCCCTGTTCCATTCGATCCAGTTATAGCGACTTTAGCGCCAAGCGGTATTATAAAGTTAGCGTCATCAAAGATAGTACGGCTACCAAATTTTAAGCTCAGACCATCTGCCGTAATCGGGAACTTATTGTGCAGTTCTAGGGCTGAACTTTGACGAAAACGAATAGAACGCAAATGCTCTGGTGCTTGAATATCTTCTAATGCAGCCAAACGCTTTTCCATACTCTTAGCTGCCTGATACAGTTTTCTTTGCTTGGTGCCAGTCATTTTTGCATGCCCAAGTCGTCCAGCACTTTCGGTAGAGTTTTTGGATTTTTCTCCTTTTTTCTTATTGTCTAATCGATTAGCTTGCTGGCGTTTTTCTTGCACAGCAGATTCTAATCGCTCCCGTTCCTTCATCATCAGCTCATATTCTACGGCTTGGTGTTGTCGCTCTTCTTCTTTTTGACGCAAGTAATCCGAGTAACCACCCCAATATTCCGTAATTTTACCGTCTTTTAACTCCCATATCTTGTCTACAACCATATCAAGAAAATATCGGTCATGACTGATAACAAGTAATGCTCCATCAAATGCTTTAAGTTGACCAATAAGTAGATCTATTCCATTGAGATCAAGGTGGCTGGTTGGTTCATCCGCTAGAATGCCATGTACTTGTTGGGAAAATGCGGCAGCAATTTTTGCACGAGTTTCCTCTCCGCCACTCATTGTGTCGTTTTGTACATTGGAAACACCAAGGCGAGATAACATTGCCCGGTCTTCGACCGTTTCTATTTCGATTCCGCCCAGTTGGCTGATATGTGCAAAATCACCAAAACGCTGTAATGTCGCTTCGGCTAAAACAATTTCGCCATTAAGTACTTTGAGTAAACTACTCTTTCCTGCTCCGTTATCACCCACAAGACCAATACGGTCATAAGAGTGAATTTCCAATTCATCAATATCCAAAACATCACGCCCAGCATAATCCAAGCGTATGTTTCTCGCTTTAATAATTAAACTCATTTTTATTTACTCCTGTTTAGCTCTTGAAATTTTTTATGCAGCAAACAGGATTTAGGTGAAAACAAAAGCTAGCATCACAGTGTCCTCCCAAAAAAAAAGCTATTCATCCACAGGGTGGACAAATAGCTAGTCAATTAAGTTATAACTGGAAACTATGCACTAAAAGCATACTTATAAATTAAGCATACTTTTACTTTATATATCCGCATATATTCTTAAAGACACAACAAAAGCCCACCATTATAAAATAGTGTCACTATGCAAATAGTTGTGTCTTAACGAATGCGGATAGAATGCATAAACTTACCTAAAAAATAAAATTCAGTTTTATGATAACTTTACTGTTAAAAGAAGTCTAGACAACCTTGTTTTATGCTTGGATATAAGGCTTATTTTAAAATAATAGTAGTGAAGATTTTCTAAAATTAACATAATACACCTTATACGAAAT
>NZ_VPED01000096.1:0-3054 GCF_013417335.1 Acinetobacter sp. YH16031 | reverse complement strand
TCCGATTGCTAGAAATATCGATGCAAGTGAACAAGATCAAATATTAATATCAGCTCAACAATTTGCTGATGATTGTGGTATCAAAGTCAATTCTGCTTATAAACAAATTGAAAATGCATCAAAAAAATTAGTAGACCGGTCTTTTTCATACGTTAACGATAAAGGAAAAAAGGTCTACTCTAATTGGGTAATTGATGCTACTTATGAAGATGCAGGGATATCTTTAAGATTTACATCTATTGTTTTGGTGATGTTAAAGATTTTAGATAAATATAATCCATACACTCGTTATAAAAAGGATGTAGTTCTAAAATTAAAAAAAGACTACTCAATAGACTTTTACCATTTGGCGAAAAAAAATCAGGTAAAAAATGGCTTTGAATTAACGCTAGATGAAATGTTTACAGAATTTGGTTTACCTG
Organism: Acinetobacter sp. YH16031; assembly: GCF_013417335.1. Taxonomy (NCBI): domain Bacteria; kingdom Pseudomonadati; phylum Pseudomonadota; class Gammaproteobacteria; order Moraxellales; family Moraxellaceae; genus Acinetobacter; species Acinetobacter sp. YH16031. Next base: position 2,632 of record NZ_VPED01000096.1, on the reverse strand, counting down.
AATCTTATAGAGATTTGAGGAACTTAAAACGAAGAGTTTTGAATAGTTCATTAGATGAAATTAATAAATTTACCGATATAACAGTTGACTATAATCCAATTAAAAAAGGGCGTTCAGTAATTGGCTTTAAATTTATAGTAAAAGAAAAACCAAAGCCCAAATTAGTAGAGCGTCAGCGAGATCAAAACACCATAGACATGTTTTTCAATCTATCCGATGCTCAAATTAACAAGTACAGCACTATTTTATCTCAACTCTCTGAACTATCAGACCTAAGTAACTTTCCTGATTATCCTGCTTTTGCCCTTTGGATCGGTGGCATCTTACGAGATCCGAAAAGTGTAAGGGAGGAAACCGCAAAACGAATTTTTAAAGCTCTGCATAGCAAAACGGATTTTAAACCATGAGAACTAAAGTTGAATTAGCCGCAATGAGTTGTGAAGAACTCAAAGACTATGAGCAAAGTTTACTAGCTCTGTGGACACCAAGAATGGCTCTTGAAAGTGACATTGAAAGGTTCTGCACTCAACGCAGAGAATTATTGGAGGTTTTTAATCAATTAAAAAATCCTGATGCTCCTGAACATGAACGTTTAAAAAATTCTATTTTATCGCTCAAATATAAGATTAAAAAATTAGAAGATAAATTGGATAATCTTATTCAAGATAATCGCTGAAATTATATAGATTTAATTATTCAGATTATTTAAGTAAAACTGTGAAACATTGCCTAATATTTAGGCGTAGAACATGAAAAATCAAGTAAAAAACCCCTGTTCACAGTCAGGGGTTTTTCGAAATGGATTATATTGTTGAATTATAAGAAGTAAAAATTAGCATTTCGTATAAGGTGTATTATGTTAATTTTAGAATTTCTTAAAATTAATTGTCTATAACAAAAAAATTTCATTCCAAATATTAATCATAATTTTTATTAATTTATGAGAAAATGCAGAAAATATAGTAAGTAATTTATACCTAATTATTTTTATAAAATTTTAAGTTTGTAGGAGCATAAATTTTGGAAGTTTACAGACACTCAAGTTATGAGTTCCAAGTTGTTGACAAAATTGGAGCTGGAGGATTTGGTGAAGTATACGAAGTGGCATTACCTACATGTGATTTTAGATATGCACTAAAACGATTTGCTCCACAAAAAAATATTGCTGAAGCTTCTCTATTTTCTGAAGGTGAACTATTAGAAAGATTCCGTCAGGAAATGAGATATCAGACAAATTGTACTCACAAAAATATAGTTTCTATTTGTGTAGTCCATCAAGGCGATGCTCCATTTTTTGTAATGGATCTTGCTGATTCTGACTTGAATAAGCTAATTAAAAAAGACCTTCTTTCTAATGAGGAAAAGATTAAAGTTATTCTAGATGTTCTGGATGGTTTGGAATATCTTCATAATAAAGGACTAGTTCATAGAGATATAAAACCAGAAAATATATTACTTTTTAATGGAGTATATAAAATTTCAGATTTTGGACTAATTAAAAATTTAGCTCCTAATGCACATCCTAACGATGTTATGAGTGCAATTGGTCTATGTCTTGGAACAACACGATACATGGCTCCTGAAGTTGAAGAAGCTGCGCATTATTCGCATCTTTCTGACATTTTTGCACTAGGCGTGGTCATGTCACAATTACACATAACAGAGCTAGCTAGCATCGCAAATAAGTGTACTTCCCAAACGGTTAGGTTCCGATATCAATCGATTGCTGAAATCAGAAACGATATTCTAAGAGTGATAAAATGAAAATTACATTAAGTTGCGTTTCATCTTTTTCAGAAGCAAGAGATAAATTTTCGCCTGAAAGAAGTAAACAGAATGAAGATTCACTAATTGTGCCTCTTAAAAAAAGTAATGGCTTTTTATTTGGGGTTGCTGATGGTTTAGGCTCATATCATGGTGCAAAAGAAGCATCCTATTTCGTTTGTAACTATATTGAAAACCTTCAACAAATTAGTCACGAATACTTAGAACATTCTTTAAAAGAAGAACTCAAAATCAATTTTCAAAATTTTATTCAAAGTCAAAATTCTGAATACATTAAGGCCTCTACAACTCTCTCATTTTGTTTTTTAGATGATAGTGGTTTGAGCATTTGGCATATTGGCGATTGTAGAGTTTATATCAAGCAAGATACTAAATTAATTCAACTTACGAATGATCATACTCAATATCAAAAGTTACTTGATAAAAAAATATATAGTAAAAAGGAGTTAAACGAAAAAAAGATAAGTCAAAGTACTTTAACAAATGCGATTTCATCTTTCATTGATTTAGATAATGACTATACATTTATCCCCTATGACTCTTTAAAAGATGAATATGGAGAAGAAATGTCAGTATTTATAATGTCTGATGGTGCATATCATTTTTGGGATCAAAGAAAAAATTTCAGTAAAGTCACAATGAGCGACACTATTAAATTTACTAATGCTCTAAAAAGAAGGATAGAGAATAAAGGTCCAATTGATGATTACACATTAATTGGAACAAAATTTTATTTAAAATAGAATCTCTTATATGAAGTAGAAAAGCCTAACATTAGTTAGGCTTTTCTACTTCATATACAATTAAAATGTTATGCAAATGCCAATAAATCATCATACGGTCTAAT
>NZ_VPED01000095.1:0-3092 GCF_013417335.1 Acinetobacter sp. YH16031 | reverse complement strand
TAATTCAAGTGAATTTGTTTGAAAGAAGAACTTTAAAAGCTTTATTTTCACCCGATAAAATACCCATAAAACAAGAGGAAGCTCATTTGAGCTTCCTCTTGTGAAAAATTGTGGGACAGCAATGGCCGAAGCTTCCTTTTTATGACTTACAAGACAAACTCAAACTTAATGAGCATTATTGCCTTCCTGCGCCATTTTTTCATCAATTTCAGCCGGATTTGCTAATGCATAGTTCAGCTTGTCCATGTCTAACTGACCGACCCATTTTGCTACAACCAGAGTCGCCAAAGAGTTACCGACCAGATTGGTCAAGGCACGGGCTTCAGACATAAAGCGGTCAATACCGAGAATCAAGGCCAGACCTGCAACCGGAATATTACCTACAGCGGCTAAAGTTGCTGCCATCACGATAAAGCCTGAACCAGTTACACCCGCTGCACCTTTAGAAGAAATGAGCAATACGAGAAGCAAGGTAATCTGGTGAGACAAATCAAGTTGCGTATTGGTCGCCTGTGCAATGAAGATTGCTGCCATTGTCAGGTAAATTGAAGTACCATCCAGGTTAAATGAATAACCGGTTGGAATGACCAGACCTACCACTGACTTTTCAGCACCTGCAAGCTCAAGTTTTTTCAACATACGTGGCAATACAGATTCAGATGATGAAGTACCGAGTACAATCAACAGCTCTTCGCGAATCAGGCGAATCATCTTGATAATGCTAAAGCCGGTAAAGCGTGCAATTGAACCCAGCACAATAAAGATGAACAGCAAACAGGTGATATAGAAACAGATGATCAACTGGGCCAATTGCGCCAGAGAACCGATCCCATATTTACCGATCGTGAAAGCCATCGCACCAAATGCACCAATAGGCGCAAGTTTCATGATCATGTTCACGATGTTAAAGAACACATGTGAAATCTGATCTACCAGTTTGAGGACTGGCTTACCTTGTGCACCCAGTTTGTGTAATGCAAAACCGAACAGGATCGCAAATAAAAGGACTTGCAGGATTTCGCCTTCAGCAAATGCTCCAACCACCGTATTTGGAATGATATTCATAAAGAAATCAACGGTAGACTGAGAAGCACCCGACTCTACATATTTAGAAATCCCGGCCGTGTCTAGCGATGCCGGATCAACATTCATCCCAACGCCTGGCTTGGCAATATTAATTACCAGAAGACCAATGATCAGCGCCATCGTTGACACGATTTCGAAGTAAAGTAGAGCGACACCACCAGTTTTACCAACTGATTTCATACTCTCCATGCCTGCGATCCCGCTAACCACGGTACAGAAAATCACAGGTGCGATGATCATTTTAATTAAACGGATAAATGCATCACCCAGCGGCTTCAGTTGTTCGCCCAGACCTGGAACATATTGTTCTGCACCATTAATGATTTGTGTACCACTTGGCGAGAAATGTCCGACGAGGATACCCGCAATAATGGCTACAATCACTTGAAAATAAAGCGACTTATAAATTGGTTTTTTAGCCATAACCTTACTTCACGATATACTTCTAACCAGAAGCAATATTCAGTTTTCACTTATTTTTAAAAAACAAGCGTCCAATACTTCATTGTCTGAAACAAAAAAGTGCCTATGTATCAAGAAATTAATCTGATACTGAAATTAGAATGTGTATGTACGTTTAACAATCACAGGAACACCGATCTTCAAGAAAAATCAGTGCATTGATCAGGAGATGAAGCAAACACAAGAATTGCGTGAAATTTTAACCGCTTTTTAGACTTTTGTTTAACCCGAAATGTTAAATTTGCCTAAATACTAAACAATACCTCTTAGACTATAGTCTTATAAAACTATAATAATTCTGCAAAATAAGAAGGTGAAATACCAATATCAGCGTAAAATATGCCAATACTTGATGAACATGATTGATCTATGCCCATGATCACAAAGCGAAATATTTATAAAGATGCCGAACATCCTTTTGCCCAGTTTATTCGTATTATTGGCAAGGGAAAAAATGGTGCACGTTCTTTAAGCTATGAAGAAGCCTATCAGGCTTTTAGCATGATCCTGAAAAATGAAGTAATGGACGTACAACTGGGCGCTTTTCTGATGCTATTACGCGTCAAAGAAGAATCCGTTGATGAACTCGCAGGCTTTGTGCAGGCAACCCGAGACCAACTGAATTTTAAGGCTCTTGATGTTGATCTGGACTGGTCGTCTTATGCTGGCAAACGCAAACATTATCCTTGGTTCATTCTGGCTGCGCTTACCCTCGCCAAGCATGGCTATAACATTGTAATGCACGGTGCTTCAGGTCATACCTTGAATCGGGTTTATACAGAACAAGTACTTAACTACTTAGGCTATCCGATCTGCCAGAATGATGTTGACGTGGAACAGCAGCTTAAAGACAAACATTTTGCTTACCTGCCTCTGGAGGTGATCTCCCCGATTCTGGCTGAGCTGATCGGGCTACGTAATGTTATGGGCCTTCGTTCCCCGATTCATACGCTGGCACGTCTGATTAATCCATTTAATGCCAAAGCGACTTTACAGGCTATTTTCCACCCTGCTTATCGTAGTTCACATCAGCAGTCCGCTTATAAGTTAGGTTATCAAAATAGTGCGGTCATTAAAGGTGAAGGTGGCGAATTTGAACGTAACCCGGATGCCAAAACCTTAATTTGTGGTATTAAAAATGGCGAACTTTATGAGCACGAATTACCAAAACTGACTGACAACCGTAGTCCGATTGAAGAAGAGCTGGATCTGGCTGTGTTTAAGCAAGTATGGGAAGGTCAACGCTCACATGAATATGGGGAAATCGCAGTGGTTGAAACTATGGGCATTGCACTGTATACCATGGGCGAATGTGACAGCTATGAAGCAGCGATGCAAAAAGCCAGAGAACTCTGGAATACCCGTCTTTCAGTTTAATCAAATTCCTATGGCAGATATTAAAAAAGACCACATCTGTGGCATTGCTGTCCCACAATTTTTCACAAGAGGAAGCTCAAATGAGCTTCCTCTTGTTTTATGGGTATTTTATCGGGTGAAAATAAAGCTTTTAAAGTTCTTCTTTCAAACAAATTCACTTGAATTAT
>NZ_VPED01000094.1:0-3174 GCF_013417335.1 Acinetobacter sp. YH16031 | reverse complement strand
TCGCTCGGTTCTTATTATCTAGGTTTTAATTATTTACTGGAGCTAACCAAAGTTGTGAAACATTGCTTAAATAATAGGCGTGGAACGTGAAAAATCATAAAAAAAGCCCATCTAGGTATAGATGGGCTAAAAATGGAAACCTACTGCACTGATTTCTAAAGAGAATTATAACAAATTTCGCATAAGGTGTATTATGTTAATTTTAGAAAATCTAAAATAATTATTGATAATTTTTTTTTGAAAATTTAACATACCTTCCGATTGGTATTTTAGGTATGATTACTTATGAACAGTGTGTTACTCGCTTATGTATTACTTGGATTTGCAATAGTTTCCGAAGTGATTGGAAGTAGTTTTTTAGTTAAATCGGAAGGGTTTACAAAACTTTTTCCAAGCGTGATGGTCTTTATTTTTTTTAGCACGGCATTTTATTTATTATCACAAGTTATTAAAACAATCCCTTTAGGTATCGCATACGCTATATGGGCTGGTGTTGGGATTGTTCTAACTGCTGTAGTTGGCTACTTTGTTTTTAAACAGACACTAGATAATCCTGCTTTAATTGGAATTGGTTTTATCGTATCTGGCGTAATAATTATTAATTTATTTTCGCAATCAGCAGGTCATTAAGTGAAAGAAATTCGGCAACAAAAGAAGCAACCAGAGGTTATTCGAAAGCGCATCCTTGAACAGGCAACTATTCTTGTTTCTCAAAAGGGTATTTCTGGTGTTTCTATTCAAAATATTGCTACAGCAGTAGGTATAACAAAAGGGGGGGTATTTCACCATTTCCCGAATAAAAAAAATTTGATAGAAGAAATGTTCAATCAAATAATTCTTGATTTAGATCAAACAGTTGAATACTTGATTAAACGCGATCCAACAGAATATGGTAAATTCACACGAGCTTATATTCATAGTTCTTTTATCCATCAAATAGATGGGGTGGTTTCTGCTTGGTCAGCGTTATCAATGACTATGATCACAGAGCCTACCTTTAATAAAATTTGGATGGAATGGCTAAAAAATAGATTATCTCAACATGCAGAAACGGATAGTCATCCTGATTTAGAGTTACTTCGTTTAGCAGCAGATGGGTTGTGGCTACAAAGTATTACCGGAGTCATTGATGATGAGCAATGTTCAAAATTAGAAGACGATCTGCTTAATCGAACCTATTTAACATAAAATCTCTTATGCGAAATTTCAGCTCGATGCTTTGAAAGATGGCTAAAGCCATGTTTCAAAGTCGGGCAATTTTGCGCTTGCTGTAATTTGATTTGTAATGAGAAAAACCAAGCAAAGTACCGATCAACTAGTATTTTTTAGGGTCGATCTGACACCAGTCATACGTTTTTTCTTTGACACTACTCGGTTCAAACGAGTAGCAATTTTTCCTCATTATTCTCACCAATGTTTCACCATCACTTTCTCGAATTTGTAGCGGATATTTTTTTAGTACAGCCATATCTGCTCTACGTTCATCAATTTCGTCTTTGCTTGGTATGTATAAAAAGATAGCCAAAATGAACACCATCATCACAGCAACAAACGTGCTGGCAAAAATAAAGATAAGTTTTAAGTTGAGCCTGTTTGTAGCTTCGTTTAATGCCTGAATACTGTTGTTTAATGCACCTGTATGCTTTTTATTTGCGTTTTCTAGCGATTTTTCAGCCTTGTCTAGCACTCCACTAGCGACTTGGTTGTAAAACTGCTCTAATCGCTTCTTATCGTCTGCTATGGCTTCTCGATATTCCTTCATGGATGCCAATAAAATATATAACTGGTCATCTAAATCATTTTGATTACTCATAATGACATTCCGCCTCTACTTAGTTTTTGAGATGCCTTGCGGAGTGCTTGCTCGGCTCGTTGTTTATCTAATTCTTGCTGTCGTTTCATTTCCGCTTGGCGTTCCAGTTCTAGACGTTTGGTTTCTTGGTTCTTCTGCCATTGATCAAAACCTTGATCGACACGGTTTAAACCACGCTGTAAAACGCTCTCTTTCTGCTGTTTCTGTTGGTCAAGCTGTTGGGCGTTCTGCTGTTTCACATTGTCATTAAAACGGCTGATTTCAGTGTCTATGCCTTGTCTGCGTAATTGGGTGACTTTAGTGCCTTCATGGATGGTGGCTTGTAGTCCGTTATTCTGATCGGCATAGCTGCGGTGGTCTATTTTTTCCTGAAAGCCTGCTCGTTCTAATGCGTGATTGGCTAAATTTGCCCACGTTTCCCGAATCTGTTTAATTTCGTCTTGGGTTGTCCCCATACCAAGGCTTTTTCGTTTGGCGTTACTGAGTTCAATATCGGTTTTGGTGGTCAGAGTGAGTTTATTGTCTGCATTCAATTCGGCTTTTCGGGTTGTGAGCATGATATGGGCGTGATGGTTTTTATCATTACCGCCTTTACTCGGTTCATGGATGGCTAAATCTGCGATTACGTCATAGCGATCAACTAAGGACCTGGCAAAGTCTTTTGCCAAGTCCTTACGTTGATCAGCGTCTAATTCATCGGGTAGGGCGATTACCCATTCTCTAGCGGTTCGGGCATCTTTGCGGTTTTCGGACTGTTCTGCCAAGTTCCAAAGGTCATTACGGTCAATTTCAATATCGAGATTCGAGATAATTTCTGAATGGGCGACACCATCTTTTCTTGTAAAGTCATGGGTCAGCCCTGTGCGTTCATCTTTGAGCTTTTCACCTGCACGATAAGCCATAGATGCAACAGCAGTTCTGCCTGAACTTCGATTAACTGTTTTGGTCGAGCAATGATAAATCGCCATCGCTTAACACTTCCGACTAGCAGGGACGTAATAACCGCATTTTTCACATTCTCTTTTTAGGTTCTGAACTTCTCTTTCTTCTGCATGTTGTGCCATCTGTTCAGGCATCTTATAAGTGCATTCGTGTCCGCAATTTGGACAAAGGTAAAGGTGAGTTTCTCTAAAATTATACCGATACATTTTTATTTACCTTTTGCTTTTTTAAATTGCGTAGCAATTTTTTGGGGTTAAGGGGATTCCCCTTACGCAAACTTTGACTTGGATGAAATCCAAGTCGTAAGTGCGCATTTCATGAAAAACACGATAGCATATTACCCGCTTGAATTTCAATTCATAGGGTCTTATGCTTGAGTGGTTTTCTATATTCCGAAATTAATCGTTATGACTAAATCT
>NZ_VPED01000093.1:0-3251 GCF_013417335.1 Acinetobacter sp. YH16031 | reverse complement strand
ATCTTATTTATTCTAAAGGTTTCGCCAATTCTCTACATTATAAAAATGTGAAAGGACATGTAATTCATCTTTACAGAATTCTGTTTCCCTTTCATATTCTGAATATTTTTTATTAACAATAGATGATTGAATAGCATCATTCATTTCTTGATGAATAATTGCTGTGTCAAAGCTTTTAACCTCATGAGTTATATTACCTTTTTCTATAACTCTATATTCTTTCAACTTTTTCTCATCCTCTGCAATTTTTTTAGCTTGCATTCGGATGCTTTCAAGACCCTCTATTCTCAATTTATTAATAGCATTCTTAGCTGAATCTCGAATATTTTGCTTTAATTCAGGTTTTAAAGTGACTTGAATACCTTCAATTAAGTCGCGATCAACAGAGTTACCTATTAAGTAATCCGCTATAAGCTTAAAGAGTTCATTATCTTTATTTACTGTAATAGCCGTACGCCCAATAACAGGTAAATTACTTGCCTCAGTTTTTTCTAGACACTCTTGAATAGGTTCCATCTTGAACTCTAAACCACCGAGTTTTAATAAGGAAAATACATTATGTAAATAGTTTTTAAAACCTGCTGCTGTTGGTGCACCAAGACGACTAGCGAAAGAAAAAATATTTCGATTAGGATCAAAGAATATATAAGATGCAAAACCAATATTGGTATCTTCTTCTAACTCTTTCAAAATATTTGATGCATGTATATTGTCTGCGGTCTTTTTAATTTTTTGCACTGCATCATTCGTTTTTGCAGAAACAAAGAGATAAAAATTTTTAATTCCATCTACTGGCACCAAAAATATTTTGTCCCCAGTCATAACTATATTACTAGCAATTTTCATACTAGTATCCCAGTTTGTAAGAGCCTTTAAAAAAGGCTTTAAGTCAAATGGGTATACCTCTAGAGTATTAGTGTCTTGAATGTCATAACAGTAATGATAAATTTTCAATTCGTTTTTCCTAAAGTGAGATCGCTCTTTATTTGATCAAATAACTATATATTGTATTAATTTTAAAATAAATACCCATATATAGTGTTTTCAAGAGGCTTTAGAATCTAAACGACAAGTATTGACGCTCTATTTCACTTATATTCTAGAAAATTAAAAAATCACTTATCTATTTAAAGATTATTTGTGGTTTTGTATTTAACATAAAATCTCTTATGCGAAATCTCAGGCAAAAATCCCAACCGAGGGTTGGGAGAGATAAAAATTGACCCTAAATCACGTGGCTAGATAGGTCATAATTATTTTATTAACTTTCCGCCTTGCTTAAGAACAATATATAAAAAATCTAAAATACATAAAACTGATAACACTAAGAATAATGATCGACTTACCAGATAGCCAATTTGTTATAAACATATAATCTAGAGATTGAAATAAAATAATAGTGTTTTTTTTCATTACTTTAGCTATACAAATCTGGTTTTTTATGTCCTTAGACATACTTGAAAAATACTCTATTCTTATGACCTTTTAAAATATAATTTGTCTGAGCAAATCATGAAAATATTTTTCCTTACTTTAGTTGCTTTAGCTTTAACAGCATGTTCCAAACCTCATGATAAATATGTTGGTTACTGGCAACTTGAAGATACAAAATATCCAAAAGTTTTAGAAATCTATAAAGAGGGCAAAGAAACTTACATCGTAAATGAGAATATTCTTTCAGAAACTGATTGGTTTGGAAATAAAAAATCAGGAACGGTTTTAGAGAAGAAAGAAAAAGAACTTGGTGTGAATAACGGTTTAGCAGTTATCACATTCAACTTATCTGATGATGGAAAAACACTGCGAATTAGTAATCAACGCTATACCAAAATTAGTGAAGATGATGCAAAACAGATGATCACACATAAGAAAAACTGCGAAAGCTTAAGATTGAAATATAGAGAGGAAGCTAAAGCATTCAATATTTTTGCGCGAGATGCTCAAAAAGTCGAACAGGATAAAATTAAAGATAACTATCGAGAGCTCCAGAAAGAAATTCCTAATTGTAGTTTTGGAATCTAACTTATTTAAATATATTTAGGAAAATTTATGAAAAATTTCAAATTATTACCATTGTTATTTGCATCTCTTTTTGTAGGATGCGGCACAGTCGGAAATATGGTCATCCAGGATCAAACTTTAGAACAAAAAGCAGCCTTTGCTTTAAATACAACTTCAGACAAAGTGGCCATATCAAATAGACAAGGATCTATTGATGGCACGATAAACTTTGTAGCCACTGTAGGAAAAAAATCACATCAATGTTATATCACAACAGTTGGAGGAGCTATTAGTTCCCAGGCAGTTTGTTCGGGTTCTAACTCTGTAAAACAAAGTAGTGATAAGCAATGTAATGCTCTATTGAAAGCAGCAGGCCGCTGTTAATTTTTATGCAAAAGCTCAGGTTAATCCAGAGCTTTCTGTTCAATCTTATCATTGGCAGAGAACATACCTGGATTTGTAAGCCTGATATTTTCCTGACAACTTTCACACAGCATCAACCCGGCAAAAAGCTGTACATTCTGTCCATTTCCACAAAGCGTACATGGTTTTAAAAGTTGAATAATATTGTCCAAAATTAAGATTCCTTAGAAGAAAAGTTTTGTTCCGCATAATTAGCGGCCTTAGCTTGCATACTTCTAATTTCGTCTTTAGAAGCACCATTTTTCATTAATAACCATAAAAGCATCATGTATGTACTACTAAAATCCTCATAGTATTTTTCAGAAAAATTATTATCTTCCTCAAAATCATCTATTCGCTTTTCTAATCGATTCACCAGATCCTCAATACGATCGGCTTGCTGTTTAACAGCAATAGATTGAAAATCATTGGTCAAAATTTTACTGAATAATTTACTGGTTCTGATTCCTTCTGAATTAGCCAATTGATCGTAGAATTCTGCTACTTGTGGATCTAACCTGACTGCATAAGTTTTGACTTTTTCGCCCATAAATTACACCTCTTATTAAAATTAGATTTTGTACAAAATTAAATCTATATAATTCAAATAATTAAATTAAAATAATAGATAAATTACGTACAAATCTATTTGTACAGAATTAATTTATTTTAAAACAAAAACTTATTTAAATATAATGCTTTTTTTATGTACAACCATGAGTACATAGTTTTTCTTAAATTTATCAATATCTTATCTAAAAAAAGTGTTGTTTTGATGTACAAGCATGAGCACAGCATAAAAAATAGATAATTCAATCACTTATTCTAAAAAAAGACCATTTTTCTGT
>NZ_VPED01000092.1:0-3266 GCF_013417335.1 Acinetobacter sp. YH16031 | reverse complement strand
AATTAGCAAGTTTAAAGGGCCTAATGCTAAGCTTTGTTCAGCGCTATAACTTTTGAAATTTTCTAAACTTATACTTTTCAGCATTCAAATAGACCAATTTTAATAAAAACAATAAGAATGATAAGAATATCAAAATTACGGTGATCTTAGGTGAAAATTAGTAATCCGATAATTTTTATCAAAATTATCAACTGATTTAACATAAAACTTCTTATATGAAATTTAGAACTTATCCCTTAAAAAAATCATTAAAAAGCTCTTTATCTTTCTGTCTATTTTCTTCTGTCTTACTTTCCGCACTTAAAAACTGCTCAAAATCAGCCCATTGATGTTTAAAAGATTCATCATTCTTAAATTTATTCAAAACCCAAGCGCCAAGCAAAATTTTCCGTCTAGTTTCATTTTTCCGTTCTTGAGCTTTGGCTTCACTTAAAAGTTTTTGCTGCTTAAGTTTAAGCTCATTCTGTTTCTGTTTTGCCTGTTCTAAGATCTGCTCTTGTTCTTTTTTCAAATACTCAATTTGCTCTTGTAGAGATAACTTCTTCTGCTGTGCTTTAGTGAGCTTCTTTAAAACTGCATCTTTCTTTTCTTGAATATCTGACATAGTATTAAACCGTGATGATCAATAATCAAACATCATCATAGAGTCAAAAAACAAAGCGAGCAATATCAAACGTAGCGAAGCGAAGTTTTCCCGGAGTGAAACGAAGGGCGCACTTACCCACTTTTATCATTTCATTCAAAAGTGGACGTTGCGACAGGGGAAACCCCTGTACCCCATGACCTCGCTTTAGCATGGTCAGCAACTTTTTCAAAGTTGCAAAAATCAAAACCACGGTATGCAGAAATTTAGGTTTTTAAAGTGGCAATTTTTCATTTGAATGAAAGCAACATCTCACGAAGTGACGGACGTTCAGCCGTTGCTTGTGCTGCTTATCGTGCCTGTGAAAAATTAGAGGATCTGACTTTTGGAAAGACTCAGGACTACACTAAAAAAAAGGGACTTGCATACAAAAATATTTATGCACCAGAACATACCAATACAAAACTTTTAGACCGTCAAACACTTTGGAATACAGTAGAAAAAAAAGAATTCAATGCCAATGGCTCAATGAAAGCCAATGCACGACTCGCCAAAGAATATATCTGTGCTTTACCACATGAATTAACAGATGCAGAACGCATAAAAATCGTTGATGACTTTTGCCGAGACTTTGTGAACAAGCACAATGTTATTGTCGATGCCTGCATCCATGCACCACATGAACATAACGATGAAACCAATAATAAAAACTATCACGTACACATGATGTTCACTACCAGACTCATCAATGAAAAAGGCGAATTAGGAAAGAAACAAAGAATCTTCAACGACCATGGTCCCGAGATCCTGAAGGACAGCCGAGCAACTTTTGCCAATGTTGTAAACACAGTATTGGAAAATGCCGGACTAGACGAACGCATCGACCACCGGAGTTACAAGGATCAGGGCTTAGACTTTCTTGAACCCACTCATCATGAAGGGCATGAAGCTACAGCACTTCGCAGACAATATGACGAGGAACAAAAAAGACCGCTTGAAGAACGTAACACTGAAATTGTGCTGCCAAGAATTGCACTTGAAAATGATGCAATCAAAGCCAAAAATTTAGATGCTGCACGAGAATACCAACAGATCATCAAGGGCCTTGATCAAGAAATTATTGTTCCAAGTCGATTAGAAGATCAGATTACCCAGCTGGAAAACGAACTTCAGTTAACCGAAGCAGAAGAAAAAGAGCTTTTAGCAGAATTAGTAAATCTCAACCTAGAAGAAGAACGCCTGCAAGAACAACAGGTTCAACAGATCGACAACGCATATGATGACTTCATCCGGTGCCAGGATATTTATGCAGAATTTGCCAATCAGTTTTACACCATTCAAAGCAATGCTGCTGATAATCAAAAGCAGATTGAATCAAATCTCACCAAGACAAAACGATGGTTAGCAGAAAACAAAAGCGATTTTTACCTACATACCAATAATTTGTTTTATGACTCTTATCATCATACTTACAGAGATATAAAAAAACCTGATTTTTATGCGACTGAAAAATCAGTAGAACAGGCAAAAAATGAGAACTGGAGAGAATACGCAACCGAGGTCGAACAACTTGCTAAAGAATACGATATTGAGAATGTTGTCCAACGCTTAGGTCAATGCTCAGAGATACTGGAAAATAATGGGATTGAACGACCAACGATAAAACCCACGTTTTGGCAGAAGCTAAAACGAGAGTACGTTCATTCATTCGATACCCTACATGATTTTAATGATGATATGAGTCCCCTCCTTAAAGCAAAACGGGCAGATGATCTCAAAATTGAACAAGAAAGAATGCAGCAAGTACGCCAAGCGGAAGTAGATCGCCAACGAAGAATTGAAAATGATCGCAGAGAAAGTGAATTTAGAGAGCAATTACGTAAAGAACGAGAGCAAAAAGAACAACGCTATGAACAAGAAAGACACGAACGAGAACATTTGGCATTTTTAAAACGCCAAGAATTGGAAAAACAGCAGAAAAATGAGCCTAAAAAACCAGAAAATGAAAATAACAACGATTACCGACCTTGGTGAATGCTGTTTAAACGCAAAAAAATAGGGTTTTTAGCGATGTTTTGCTAAACCACAGTAGATTTATAGTTGAGTTAAGAAAAAACTCTTAAATCGCAAATGAGAGCATTTAGCGAGTGTCTACGAGCGAACTACAGGGATCTAAATTTTTTCACCTGTTTTTCCCTGATTACAGGCTCCCCTGTGTATCAAGAACTCAGAATCAGAGCATCCCGAATGGGTGCGAACTGATTACGATGGCTTTATGTCGAGCGAAGCGAGTAAAAAGCTCATGAGCGAAGCGAATTCCGAGCTGCTTTTGCTTTTTCTTAAAGTCACAACCCAATGAGCCAAAAAATTGCCCCAACGAATCGAGCGAAAGCGAGATTCAATAGAGTTTGAGCGTAGCGAAAACCAAGGGCAATTTTTCATTCCCTGGGCTTTTAATTATTTTAAAGTTTTTAAATGCTTTTAGACATGCTGAAAGCCTTTGCTTACAATGCTTTCAAGGGTTATATGACTACGTTTACCTACCAATATGACTACGTTTACCTACCAATATGACTACGTTTACCTACCAATATGACTACGTTTACCTACCATAAGTCTACTTATTTTTTTTTGTAGATTTAACTACGTTTACCTTGCATTTAACTACATAATATTTTATATA